>NZ_JANPEO010000572.1:0-6530 GCF_031422975.1 Nocardioides sp.
TAGTCCTCGGCGCGCGAGTGGGCCGGGTTGAGCGTGCGTCGCGTCGGGTCGTCACACCAGACGAGGTGGAGGTCGTCGCGACCGGTCGCCGCGCGCAGCCAGGCGTCCGCCTCCGGGCCGGCGGGGATGCCCTGGAGCTCCTGCGAGTGCACCTTGGCGCGGACGAGACCGCCCGTGGGTACGTCGACAAGCAGGTCGGGCAGGTCGGCCGTCCGCAGCCTCAGCGCGGACGCGAGTGACGGATCGGTCATGGGTGTGTCCGCCGTGATCGCGAACAGCGAGTGCTGCTCGCGCGCCGAGACCAACTCGCCGTCGCCGTCGACGACCAGAAACGTCCGATCGCCGTCGAGGCCACCGAGCCCCACATCCGCTGAGCCCACCGGCCGGATCGCGGTGCTCTTGACGGGATGGATGTTGAGTCCGGTCAGCAGCATCAGGGTCAGTCGCTCGGACCGCCGAACATGATCTCGTCCCAGCTGGGGACCGACGCCCGACCCCGGGCCTTGCGGGCGGGCCGGCGCGACGGCGGCTCGTCCTCGGCCGGGTCGTGCTCGTCCGCGACGGCGGCGGCCGGGTCGTGCTCCGAGGCGTTGCGCTCGGGGTCGTCGCTGGTGTCGTCGGGGGTGTCGTCGGAGAGGTAGGCCTCGACCGACTGCTCGGTGCCGAGGCCGGCCTCGGTGAGGTCGATCGTGGTCTCCGCCGGGCTCACCTCGTCGACGGAGTCGGCCTCGTCGGTGACGAGCTCGATCGCGTCCTCGCCCAGCGGCAGCTCGTCGGCGGGTACGGCGTTGAGCCGGCGGACCCGGGCCGGCTGGAGATCGTCGCGCGCCTGCGCGGACGCCGCCGGGCGGCTCACCGGCTCGCCGACGAGCCAGCGCGCGTCCTCGTCCTCGGAGGTGACGAAGTTGCCGCGCACGTCGAATGCGAAGGTGGCCTTGCCCTTGCGCTGCGAGGTGCGGAACGAGCCCGTCAGGGTCCAGCGGCCGTCCTCGCGCCGCCAGGCGTCCCACTCCACGACGGCAGGATCGACGTTGAAGGTGTGCAGGTGGGCGCTGATGGCCTCGCCGAGCGTGCGGGCGCCGGTGTCGCCGGCCTTGCGGCGCAGCGAGGAGGACTGGGCACGCTGGGCGATGTGGGCCCGCTCGGCGAGCACGGGCGCCGCGAACACCATGATCTTCTCGACCGTGGTCTGGGCTGCCTGGGCCACCGACTCGGGTGACTCGCCGCCCCGGATGCGGGTCTGGATGTCGCGGGGGCGAAGAGCACTGTCCATCTGAATCTCCAACTGGCCGATGCGGGCGTGTTCGCCGCGGAGGGTGGCGCGGAGCTGGGCGTCGATGTCGAGGGTGAACTCGGCTCCGTTGTCATCCACCAGCAGCAGGCGCAGGCCATCGTCGCTCAGTCCCGCGAGCGTGAGGTGGGCCATGGATGCTGCACTCCTGCAGGTGGTGGTCGTACGCCTGTGTCCGGTCTCGCCGAGCCTACGCCAGCGCACGCGCGGAGCCCGGCTACGCGAGCGGCGTGCCTGCGGATAGCGTGCACCGGTGGTCGTCCTCGTGTCCCTGCCTGATTCGGCCGCTGCGCTGGTCGTGCTCGACCTCCTCGGGATCTTCGTCTTCGCCATCTCCGGCGCGCTCGTGGGGGTCCGCAAGGGGTTCGACGTCTTCGGCGTCCTGGTGCTCGCGGGCACGACCGGTCTGGGCGGCGGGTTCCTCCGCGACGTACTCATCGATGCGACCCCGCCGGCGGCGCTGGCGGACTGGCGCTACCTGATCGTGCCGTTCGGCGCAGGGCTCGTGACCTTCGCGTTCCACCCGACCCTGGGCCGACTCGAGCGGGTGGTCGACGTCATCGACGCCTTCGGGCTGTCCCTGTTCTGCGTCACCGGCGCGCTGAAGGCCGTCGAGTACGGCCTCGGCCCGGTGCCTGCCGCACTGATGGGCATGGTGACCGGCATCGGTGGCGGCATGGTGCGCGACCTCCTCGCGGGCCGGCCGCCGGACGTGTTCAGCGGCAGTCTCTACGCCACGCCGGCGCTGGCCGGGGCCGGCATCGCCGTGGGCCTGAACCTTGCCGGGCTGCCGTTCGGGGTGGTGGCGAGCGCCGGCTTCGGGGTCTGCCTGGTCCTGCGTCTGCTCGCGATCGTCCTCGACATCCGCGCGCCGAAGCCGCGAGGGCCCTCGAACGTCTGACTGCCGGCGCTAGTCGCCCAGCACCTGCCGGAGGTAGGGGTTGCGGAAGACCCGCTGGGGGTCCATGTCCTCTCGCACGGTCAGGAAGTCGTTGAAGCGCGGATAGATCGCGGCCAGGTCGTCGGCGACCAGGGTGTGCATCTTGCCCCAGTGCGGTCGACCGTCATACGTGCGGAGCACTGCCTCGACGGCGGCGAAGTACTCGGTGTGGTCGGCCTTCGCCGGCACGTGGAAGGCGAGATACATCGAGTCGCGGCCCGAGGCGGTCGACAGGGGGATGTCGTCGGCGGGAGTGGTCCGGATCTCGACCGGGAAGCTGATGCGCCAGCCGGAGGACTCGATGAGTCGGCGTACTTCCCGCAGCGCCTCGAGACCGACCGCGCGCGGCACGGCATACTCCATCTCCTTGAACCGGACCCGGCGCGGCGACGTGAAGACCCGGTGGGAGATGTCGCTGTAGGACCGCTCGGACAGCGCGTTGCCCGAGAGCTGGTTGAGCACGGGCACGGTCGCGGGCGCGTGGGTGCCGATGGTGGTGAGCATGCCGAAGACCGTG
Organism: Nocardioides sp.; assembly: GCF_031422975.1. Lineage (GTDB taxonomy): Bacteria > Actinomycetota > Actinomycetes > Propionibacteriales > Nocardioidaceae > Nocardioides. The sequence goes on from NZ_JANPEO010000572.1 coordinate 2,749, forward strand.
TTGGAGAGGAACTCGTCGTCGCGCCAGTGCTTCCACCGGCTCAGCGGACGGAGTCCGTCCAGCTCGGCGAGCCTGTCATGGGTCTTCGTCAGCACCTGCTCGGTGTGGGGGAACCAGTAGAGGTCGACGTGATGGTGCTCGTGGGTGAGCTCGTCGTACGTCGCCAGCGCGGCGTCCCAGGTGGTCGGCTGCTCGTGCGCCTCGAGCGCGAAGAGCGGCTCCACGAAGAGCGTGATCCTGGTCAGGATGCCGAGGGCCCCGAGCCCGATCCGGCCGAACTCGTAGAGCGCGCGGAACGACGTGGGCGAGGCGGTGATCTCCTCGCCGTGGCCGCTGAGGATGGTGAACGCGGCGATCTGCGCAGACAGCGAGGCGACGGTGCCACCCGTGCCGTGGGTGCCGGTGGAGGTGGCCCCGGCAATGGTCTGCTCGGCGATGTCGCCCATGTTGTGCAGCGACAGGCCGAGTCGGCCGAGCTCGGAGTTGAGCACGTGCAGCGGGGTGCCGGCCAGCACGGTCACCGTCATGGCGTCCCGGTCGACCGAGACGATGCCGACCAGCTGGTCGGGTCGCAGCATCGTGCCGACCGGCGCCGAGATCCCGGAGAAGCTGTGGCCGGCGCCCATCATCTTCACGGTGCCACGATGGGCGACAGCGTGCTCGATCTCGCGCTGGATCAGCACGGTGGCATCGGGTGTGACGACCTTGCGCGGCCTTGCGGCCTCGGTCCCTGCCCAGTTCGTCCACGCCCCCATGGGGAGAGGGTAGTGAGGCTTCGGGGCGTCACTAGGCTGAACCCATGTTTTCCTCGACCGGTCCAGACGTGTCGCCGTACGACGCACTCCTCCTGCTGTCCTTCGGAGGCCCGGAGAAGCCCGACGACGTCGTGCCGTTCCTGGAGAACGTCACCCGGGGACGGGGGATCCCCCGGGAGCGCCTCGAGGAGGTCGGCCAGCACTACTTCCTCTTCGGCGGACGCAGCCCGATCAACGACCAGAACCGTGCCCTGCTCGCAGCGATCCGCGAGGACCTGGCCGGCGGCGGCATCGACCTCCCGGTCTACTGGGGCAACCGCAACTGGGACCCCTACCTCGCCGACACGCTCGCGCAGATGCGCGACGACGGCATCACCCGAGCCGCGGTCCTGACCACCTCGGCCTACTCGTGCTACTCCTCCTGCCGGCAGTACCGCGAGAACCTCGCGGCCGCCGCGGCCGAGGTCGAGGGCGCGCCCCGACTGGACCGGCTGCGGCAGTACTTCAATCATCCGGGCTTCGTGGAGCCCGTCGTCGACGCGACCCTGGCCGGGCTGGCCGAGCTCTCGGACAACGTGCGCGAGCGGGCCGAGCTGGTCTTCGTCACGCACTCGATCCCGACCGAGATGGCCGTCACGAGTGGTGGCGACGGTGACGCCTACGTGCGCCAGCACCTCAGCGTCGCCGCGGAGATCACCGCGCGGGTGCGTCAGGAGACCGGCCGCCACCACGACTACTCCCTCGTCTACTGCTCGCGCTCCGGCTCGCCCCACACGCCCTGGCTCGAACCCGACGTGAACGACCACCTCGCCGCCATCGCCCAGCGCGGTGCCGGCGCGGTCGTGCTGGTGCCGGTGGGCTTCGTCTCCGATCACATGGAGGTCATCTACGACCTCGACACCGAGGCCCTGGCCACCGCGCAGAAGCTCGGCCTCGAGGCGGCGCGAGCCGCGACCCCGGGCGACGACCCGCGGTTCGTGGCGATGGTGCGCGATCTGCTCGTCGAGCGGGCCGCGGTCGAGCGCGGCGAGCAGGTGGACCGCGCCGCGGTCGGCGACCTTGCCGCCTGGCCGGAGATCTGTGCCGTCGGCTGTTGCCCCAATCCGCGCGGCGAGCGGCCTGCGTTGTGCGGGCTGGACGCGTGAGCGCCGAGCTCCGGGAGCTGGCGCTGGTCATCGGCCGCGAAGCAGTCGCGCTGGCACGTCAGATGCGCGACGGCGGCATCGCGGTCGCCGACACCAAGTCGAGTGCCGTCGATGTGGTCACCGCGGCCGATCGTGCCAGCGAGGAGCTGATCCGCGCCCGGATCCTCGCGGTCCGACCCGATGACGCGATCATGGGGGAGGAGGGCGAGGACCATCCGGGCACCAGCGGTGTGCGGTGGATCGTCGACCCGATCGACGGCACGGTCAACTACCTCTACGGCCTGCCCGACTGGGCCGTCTCCATCGCCGCGGAGATCGACGGGGAGATCGTCGCGGGCGTCGTGGTCAACGGCTCGTCGGGAGTCGAGTACGCCGCAGCGCGGGGCGCCGGCGCGACGCGCGACGGCCGGCCCATCGGCGTACGCCCCACACCACCGCTCGCCGAGCGACTCGTGCTCACGGGCTTCGGCTACCGCAGCGACGTCCGCACCCATCAGGCGACCTGTGTGGCCGCGCTGCTGCCGCACGTGCGAGACATCCGCCGGATGGGCTCGTGCGCGCTGGACCTGTGCCACGTCGCCGACGGCAGCGGCGACGCCTACGTCGAGGAGGGCCCGAGTCCCTGGGACTACGCCGCGGGTGGACTGGTGCTGACCGAGGCCGGTGGCCGGTTCGCGCTCCTCGCCGGGCGGCTGCGCGAGGTCAGCCCCGAGGCCGCCACGAACGCCCTCGTGGTGGGCACCCCCGCTGACGGCTGGGACACGTTCGTGAACGCGCTGCGCACAGCCGGCTTCCTCGCCTGAGACGAGCGGGAATACGCCACCGTCATCACCTGTTCACGGGACTGTGCGGGTCCGCCGTAGCGGGAGGGACGTTCATGGTGCACAATCTGGCGCCGACGAGCATGACGAGGCCCACCACCCATGGGCTTCGAGCTGATGGGGAGAGGGACGAAGATGGCCACTGACTACGACGCGCCACGCAAGACCGAAGAGGACCAGAGCGAAGAGAGCATCGAGGAGCTCAAGGCTCGTCGCCACGACAAGAACTCCGGCAAGGTCGACGAGGACGAGACCGAGGCCGCGGAATCATTCGAGCTGCCCGGTGCCGACCTGTCGCACGAGGAGCTCGCCGTCGAGGTGATGCCCCGCCAGGAGGACGAGTTCACCTGCATGAGCTGCTTCCTGGTGCACCACCGCTCGCAGCTTGCCGACGAGAAGAAGCTGATCTGCCGCGACTGCGCCTGATCGCCGTCGACCAACGGTCGACACCGTGAGGCCGCGTCCCCCACGAGGGGACGCGGCCTCACAGTCTGTTCAGGGTCCGCGTCAGGTCTGGGCCGGTGCCGCCTTGTCGGCGTCCTGACCGTCCTTCTGGAGCGGCGGGGGCAAGTGCCCGGTGGAGCGCGCGTAGTAGTTGGCGGCGCGACGGGTCGCGAGCATCCGGGCCAGTGCGACGAGGGTGCCGCTGACCGTGGCCCAGGCCACCGCCTCCCACAGGTCGACATCGGGGTCGGCGGGGTTGGCGGGCGGGTTCTTGCCCGTCGCTGCTCGCCACGTCGTGTTGAGTCCCTTCTTCGCGATCGCTGCCGACCCGAGGGCGGCGACGAGCGAGAAGGCAGACCATGCCTTGCTGCTGGATCCGGATGCCATGGGAGCCACCCTACCCAGAGCAGGTGGGCTCACGGACCGGTCGGGGCGAGGGCGGCGACGAGCCGCTCGGGTCGCCGCGAGCTGATCAGCCAGTAGGGCGCCGGGTCGCTCGGGTCGCTCAGGTCGACCCGGACGCCGCGCTTGAGGTAGGGCCGCAGCAGCAGGTAGGCGCGCACGTCGGCGTCCCGGCCGGCCTGGAGCCGCATCGCGTCGGCGTCGAGCGCCGTCAC
>NZ_JANPEO010000573.1:0-4164 GCF_031422975.1 Nocardioides sp.
GCCGCCGAGCGGCTGCACCTTGAGCACCGCGATGTCGGCGGCCTCCAGGTCGCGCACACGGTAGGGGTCCTCGGCGCGCCGGATCGACTCGTCCGCGGCGATGGGCACGTCGACGGCCCTGCGGACCGCGGCGAGCTCCTCGACGCTGACGCAGGGTTGTTCGACGTACTCCAGACCGCCCGCTGCCCGCTCCAGCAGCGTGATCGCGCGCAGCGCCTCGTCGAGGTCCCACCCGCCGTTGGCGTCGACCCGGATCAGCCCCGCCGGGCCCAGCGCATCGCGGACCGCTTCGAGCCGGGCGACGTCGTCGGCCAGCGTCTGGCCCCGCTCGGCGACCTTCACCTTCGCGGTGGTGCAGCCGCCGGCGCGGACGATCTGGTGCGCGCGCTCGGGGCTGCAGGCGGGCACCGTCACGTTGACCGGCACGGCAGCGCGCACTGGTATCGGCCAGTCACCGGCCGCCGCCTCGAGGGCGCACCGCAACCAGGGGCGGGCCACGTCGTCGCCGTACTCCAGGAAGGGAGACCACTCCCCCCACCCGGCCTCGCCACGGATGAGGACGCCCTCGCGGACGGTGATGCCGCGGAACGTCGTGCGCAACGGGATCGAGAAGACGTGCATCACAGGAGTGCCCTCAGCGCCTGGCGGTCGACCTTGCCGTTGGGCAGCAGCGGCAGCTCGGGGAGCACGACGACCTGCTGCGGCGCCCACGCTCGGGGGTGCACCTGGGCCACCCAGGCGCGCAGGTCGTCGCCCCGACCGACCACGAACGCCACCACCTGCGTGCCCCACTCGTCGTCGGGCACGCCCAGCACCTCGACGGCTTCGATGTCCGGGTGCTCGCGCAGCCTCGCGGCCACGGCCGGCAGGGGAACGTTCACCCCGCCGCTGATCACAACATCGTCGATCCGGCCCAGCACGTGCAGCCGCCCGTCCTCGTCGAGCCGGCCGGCATCCGAGGTGTGGTACCACCCGTCGACGAGCGTCTCCGCGGTCAAGGCCGGGTCGCTGTCGTAGCCGTCGAAGAGCGTCGGCCCGCCGATCCGGATGCGTCCGTCGGCGCCGATCGCCAGCGCCACCCCGTCGAGCGCAACCCCGTCGTAGACGCATCCGCCGGCGGTCTCCGAGGCGCCGTACGTCGCCACGAGCCGTAGCCCCTCGCGCTCGGCGCGGGCCCGGAGCGCCGGATCGATCGGCCCGCCGCCGAGCAGGATCGTGTGCATCGCTCGCAGCGCCGCGACCTGCGCGGGCTGGTCGAGGAGCCGGTGGAGCTGGGTGGGGACGAGGGAGGTGAACAGGGGCGGCCGGGCATTGGGCGCAGCCGCGAAATCAAGGCGGTCGACGCGTTGCGGCTGATGCCCGGCGAGCAGCGACCGGCAGATGACCTGGATGCCCGCGACGTACGACGACGGCAGCGCCAGCAGCCACTGCCCGCTCTCTCCCAGACGACGCGCGCTCGCCTCGACGGAGGCGACGACCGCGGAGCGGGAGAGCACCACGCGCTTGGGCTGGCCACTCGAGCCCGAGGTCTCGATCAGCAGCGGCGCCGGTTCGGCCGCCTCCAGCCAGTCGGCGAGCTGGGCGATCGCCACGGCCGCGTCGTCGGAGGGGCGCAGCAAGCTCACGCGAGCACGCTATCTCGGGGTCGAGGCGCGCCTCGTCCAGGTGCACGACGCGGCGCATCGTCGCCGCGCCACCGCCCCATGTGGTGCACCATGGATGCACTATGATGCACCACATGACGGACACCGCAGGCGAGACCTCGGCGGCGATCGGCGCCACCGTGCGAGCACAGCGGCACGCCCGGAATCTGACCCTCGACCAACTGGCGCTGACCACCGGCGTCAGTCGACGCATGCTCATCAACGTCGAGCAGGGCCGCGCGAACCCCAGTGTCGCCACGCTGCTGCGCATCAGTGACGCCCTGGGGATCGGGCTGCCCGCCCTCGTCTCGGTCCCCCGGCCCAAGCCCGTGAAGGTCACGCCCAACGGCCACGGAGCCGTGTTGTGGACCGGCCCGGGTGGCGGTCGGGGAGTCCTGGTGGCGGGCACGGAACCTCCCGACGTGCTCGAGCTCTGGGACTGGACCCTGGCCCCCGGGGACGAGCACGACAGCGAGCCCCACGCGCCCGGGACCAGGGAGCTCCTCCAGGTCCACGAGGGCCACGTCACCCTCGACGTCGCGGACGAGACGGTCACGCTCGAGCCCGGCGACTCCGTCGCGTTTGCGGGAGACGTGACCCACCGCTACGCCAACCAGCGGACGATCGCCGCCCGCTTCTCCCTCGCCGTCTTCGAGCCCGGAGTCGGCGCCAGCCCGAAGGCGAGCTCCGGGCATGCCTGACGTGCGGTCCCTCGAGGACTTCCTCGCGCGCGCTCGGGTCGACCCGGCCGTCTTCGACCTGCGGCCGGACTACCGCGCCCTGCTCGTCGCCGTCGACGACATCACGCCAGCCGCTCTCGACGCACGCAGCGAGGCCCTCGTGCGGCGTGCTGGGGACGTCGCACGAGAGCTCCTCGACAGCCGTCCGGTGGAGCAGCTCCCGCACGTCGCCGCGTGGCGAGAGGCCTACCGCGCCTTCGGCGCCAAGCCCCAGCGCACCCGCAACAGCCTCGAGGCGCTCATGAGTCGCGCCGCCGGCGGACTCCCGCGGGTCAACGCGATCACCGACATCTACAACGCGATCAGTGTCATCCATCAAGTGCCGCTCGGCGGCGAGGACCGTGACCGATACACCGGCGCGCCACGACTGGTCCGCAGCCACGCGGACGAGCCCTTCGACACCGTCGCCGAGGGGCGGGACGTGACCGAACATCCCGCAGCCGGGGAAGTCGTCTGGTGCGACGACGCGGGGGTCACCTGCCGCCGCTGGAACTGGCGTCAGGCCCGCCGCACCCTGCTGCACGAGGACACCTCGAAGGCCCTGTTCATCCTCGACGCCCTCGATCCCATGACCACCCTCGCCCTCGAGGCCGCCGCCGAGGACCTGCTGCACCACCTCGGTCCCGGTGTCGTGGCCTCCCAGCGGCTGCTCGCAGCCCCTTGAGTCCCCTTGCGGCGACGGACAGTGACGTTCGGCCCTTCCAGCCAGAGGTGATGAGCTGTTGTCTGGGAGGAGGCGAAGGCGACGGAAGGTGACTCGGTGAACGCGTGGGTCGATCTCTACTGGCTGCCCCTCGGCGCGGGCGGGCACTTCGTACGGTCGAACGGCCGCGTCTACGAGCGGCTGTCAGCGTGGCGCGAGCACCGCGCAGCCCTGGACCTCTACCACTCCGGCCTGATGGTGGGCCTCGACGGCGTGACCTACGCCGTCGAGATGGGACCGGTGTGGAACGTCCACGACAGTGCCCGCGGCGTCCTCTGCGAGGGGCCGGTCGGGTCGAGTCGCCTCGGCCGGCTCCGCGCCTTTCGCTACGAGGTGCGCTGCTGGCCCGGTGGCCTTCTTCCGGACGTCGCCGAGGCGGTCCACAGCCCCGTCCGCACCACGCAAGACCCGGCGCGGGTCGCGGCCCTGCTCGACGTTCTCACCGAAGTACCGGTCCTCACCTGGGGGCGAGACGAACTGGGCGCCGGCGAGATGTGGAACTCCAACTCCCTGGTCTCCTGGGCACTGGCGCGAACGGGCCACCCCATGGACGCGATTCGACCGCCACCCGGTGGCCGCGCTCCGGGATGGGACGCCGGGTTGGCGCTCGCCTCGCGCATGACCGCCCCCCTGCCTGCGTTCAGCCGCGAAGCCGCACGGACAGGCAGGTGACGCAGCCTTCGAGCTTCTCGAACTCCGTCACGTCCACGGCGACGACGCGCAGGCCGCGCGCTTCGTAGATCCGTCGGGTCCTCGGTGCGCTGGCCGACATCAGCACCGTGCTCTCGTCGAGCAGCACGACGTGGGCGCCGGGTTCCTCGGGGACGGCGAGAAAGCGCGACCAGACACTCGGGTCGTCGACCAGCTGCTCGAATCCCACGACGGCGCCGTCCGGCAAGGCGGTGACCGCCGACTTCAGGTGCAGCACCTTCGTCAACGCAACGCCGACCACCTGCGCACCCAGCGGCTCGAGGTGGCCGGCGAGCTGATCGACCCCGGCCCGGTTGGTGCGGCCCCCCCCCCCCCCCCCCACCGAGCCCGCGGGGGGGAGCACCGCACCCCCCGCAAGCCGCCCCGG
>NZ_JANPEO010000574.1:0-1851 GCF_031422975.1 Nocardioides sp.
CCCGGTGGCCCCGACCAGCCCCGCAACCCCCAGCGCCCCCAGCGCCCCCAGCGCGCCGAGCCCCGCACAGGTCGCGCAGCAGGCCCGGGCCCGCACCCCCCACGAGGTGACGGGCGCGCAGAGCCTCGTGCTCTCCCTCGAGGCGCTGGACGTCGACACGGTCTTCGGCATCCCGGGCGGCGCGATCCTCCCGGCCTACGACCCGCTCCTGGACTCGGTCAAGGTGCGGCACATCCTCGTGCGCCACGAGCAGGGCGCCGGCCACGCCGCCGAGGGCTATGCCGCGGCGACCGGCCGCGTCGGCGTCTGCATGGCGACCTCCGGCCCGGGTGCCACGAACCTGGTCACGCCCCTGGCCGACGCCCACATGGACTCGGTGCCGATCGTCGCGATCACCGGCCAGGTCAGCTCGGCCTCGATCGGCACGGACGCCTTCCAGGAGGCCGACATCCGCGGCATCACGATGCCGATCACCAAGCACAACTACCACGTGACCAAGGCCGACGAGATCCCGCGGGTCATCGCCGAGGCCTTCCACATCGCCTCGACCGGCCGGCCCGGCCCGGTGCTCGTCGACATCGCGAAGGACGCGCTCCAGGCCCGCACGACCTTCTCGTGGCCGCCGCGCATCGACCTCCCCGGCTACCGCCCCGTGTCGCGCCCGCACAGCAAGCAGATCCGTGAGGCCGCCCGCCTCATCGCCGGGGCCGAGCGGCCGATCCTCTATGTCGGCGGTGGCGTCATCCGGGCCCGGGCGAGCGAGGAGCTGCGGCGGTTCGTCGAGCTGTCGCAGATCCCGGTCGTCACGACCCTCATGGCCCGCGGCGCGCTTCCTGACAGCCACCCGCTCCACCTCGGGATGCCGGGCATGCACGGCTCGGTCTCGGCGGTCACCGGCCTGCAGAAGTCCGACCTCATCATCGCCCTGGGCGCCCGCTTCGACGACCGGGTCACCGGCCAGCTGTCGTCGTTCGCGCCCGGTGCCAGGATCATCCACGCCGACATCGACCCGGCCGAGATCGGCAAGAACCGCAGGGCCGACGTGCCGATCGTGGGGGACTGCAAGGCGGTGCTCGTCGACCTCATCGAGGCCGTCGACGCCGACATCGACGCGGGCCGGGGCGGCGACTACACGCAGTGGCGCGAGCGCGTGGCCGGCTGGAAGGAGTCCTTCCCGCTGGGCTACACCGAGCCCGAGGAGTCCACTCTCGCACCGCAGTACGTCATCGAGCGGCTCAGCGCCATCGTCGGGCCGGAGGCCTGCTACGTCGCGGGCGTCGGGCAGCACCAGATGTGGGCCGCGCAGTTCGTGCAGTACGAACGCCCCAACTCCTGGCTCAACTCCGGTGGGCTCGGGACGATGGGGTATGCCGTGCCGGCCGCCATGGGCGCGAAGGTCGGCGAGCCCGACCGCACCGTGTGGGCCATCGACGGCGACGGCTGCTTCCAGATGACCAACCAGGAGCTCGCGACCTGCGTCATCAACAACATCCCGATCAAGGTCGCGATCATCAACAACAGCTCGCTCGGCATGGTCCGGCAGTGGCAGACCCTGTTCTACAACGAGCGCTACTCCAACACCGACCTGCACACCTCGGTGGGCTCTCGCGTCCCCGACTTCGTCAAGCTCGCCGAGGCCTACGGCTGCGCCGGGCTGCGCTGCGAACGGCCCGAGGACGTCGACGACACCATCCGCGCGGCCATGGAGATCAACGACCGCCCGGTCGTCGTCGACTTCGTCGTGCACCGCGACGCGATGGTGTGGCCGATGGTCCCCGCGGGAGTGAGCAACGACGCGATCCAGGTCGCTCGCGACACCGCACCCCAGTGGGACCGCGAGGAGTCCGAGGC
>NZ_JANPEO010000575.1:0-6301 GCF_031422975.1 Nocardioides sp.
CAGCGAGCAGCTCCTCGGTCATCGCCGCCCGGGTGGCGGACTTCGGCGAGGTCGGGTTGGCGGCCATCGTCTCGACCAGCGGCCGGCCCTGGGGCGGACCGTAGGCGTAGAGGTTGTCCAGGACGACGAGCCGGGCGCCGGCGCTGGCGGCACCCGCCAGCACGCCCCGCTGGAGCGGCGGGAACTCCTCGCTCCAGCGGTCGTAGTTCATCGCGTTGAGGCAGAAGTAGACGACATCCGCACGGGCGCAGACGCGGGTGGTGAAGTCGGGGTCGGAGGCATCTCCGCCGACGACCTCGGCACCGGGGAGCGTGCCGCGACCGTCGCGGTTGACGGCGAGGACCTCGTGGCCCGCAGCGACGAGCTGCTCGACGAGGGGGTAGCCGACCTGGCCGGTACCGAAGACGACGTGACGCATCAGGAGCTCTTCTCTGTGAGTGAACGGGTGTGGATCAGGATGGGAAGGACGGCGGTGAGCAGGGTGACCGTGACCGCGCCGGCGGCGCCGAACACGGTGAACTGGTCCTCGACCTGGACGCCGACAGACGTGGTCACGGCCCAGCCGATCGACCAGGCCATGGCGAGGTAGGCGGGCCAGAGGACTGCGATGGGTCCGGTGCGGCGTACGAGCACGACGCACTGCGAGGCGCCGACGGCGAAGCCGGAGATCGCGCCCTGGAGGACCAGGTCCCCGAGGCCGGTCCGGAAGTCGATGATCGAGGCGCCGATGGTGAGGCCGGTGGCGAGCCCGGCGGCGGTGGCGAGGACCCACGTGAGGAGGTCGCGTTGGTCGAACCTCAGCGCAAGGGCCTGGGCGGCGCCGAGGACAGTGCCGGTGAGCAGTCCGCCGAGGATCGCCGCGGACAGGGAGTCGACGGGGCCGCTGAGGAGCATCGCGGTGAGGCCGCCGAGTGGGAAGCCGACGAAGGACACGATCCAGCGGGCCACGGTGCGGAGCGTGGACCCGGGAGCGGTGCGGGGTGGGGCGGTGCTGAGCTGGGACATGGGGTCTTCTCCTTCTGGTCAATGCAGGGGTACGGGCTGGCCGGCGATCCACGCCGCCAGCAGGTGGTCCGGGTGGTCCGCGAGGTGGTCGCGGACCAGGACGTCCAGCAGGGACGCCTTGCCCTCGAGGTGGGCCTCGGCGAGGACCACGAGCTGCCGCTCGCGAGCGCCGGTGGCAAGAGCAGCGGCACGGGCGAGATGGCCGGCGTCGCGGGCGAGCATCGCCGCGGCGACGAGGACGGACGCCGAGTCCGTCGTCGATGCCAGGGCGAGGATCTCGGTGGCGGCGTGAGGGTCACCGCCGACGAGGCGGTGGAGGAGGCTGGTCTGATCGGTGGGCACAGGACCACAGTGGACGTCGGCGCTGACGACACGCTGACGGCCGGCTGACGGCCTACCCTCGGAGAGTGCTGACAGTGTCCGTTCTCGGGACAGTCGAAGCGCGTCAAGACGACGTGCGCCTTGACCTGCCCGCGGGCAAGACCTCCGAGCTGCTGGCGCGGCTGGCCATGACCGCGGGATCGCACGTCCGGGCCGATGTGCTGATCGAGGACCTGTGGGCGGCGCCAGTCGGGCGCAACACGCTGCAGTCGAAGGTCTCGCAGCTGCGCCGGGCGCTGTGTGACCGGGACCTGGTCGTCGGCACCCCGGACGGCTACACGCTGGCGCTCGACCCGTCCGTCGTCGACGCCTCGCGCGTCATCCGGCTCGCGGCGCAGGCCGCCGACGCACGAACCGCGGGTGACCCGGCACGGGCGCTGGAACGAGCGCGCGAGGGGCTGGCGCTCTATCGCGGGGAGGTTCTCGTTGACGTCGGAGACTGGGCGGCACCGCACCGCACCCGGCTGGAGGAGGTACGGCTGGGGCTGGTCGAGGACGCGATGGCTGCCCGGGTCGAGCTCGGCGCCGGCAGTGAGCTCGTCGGCGAGCTCGAGTCGCTCGTGGAGGAGCACCCGCTGCGCGAGGGCTTGTGGACCTCCCTCATCACCGCCCTCTACCGCGCCGGCAGGCAGGCCGACGCACTGGCGGCGTACGCAAGGGTCCGGCAAGCCCTGGTCGACGACCTCGGGATCGAACCCGGCCCGGCCCTGCGCTCGCTGGAGAGACTGGTGCTGCAGCAGAGCCCGAGCCTCGACGGTGCCTCGGCCCCCGCAACAGGCGTGCCCGGGAACCTCCCGGCGCCAGGAACACCCCTGGTCGGTCGCGACGCGGACCTCGCGGGCGTGGTCGCCGCGCTGGCCGAGCACCGACTCGTCACCGTGGTGGGGACGGCCGGAGTGGGCAAGACGCGGCTTGCCATCGGGGCCGGGAGCTCGCTGGCAGCGCCGGGAGGAGTGTGGTTGGTGCGCCTCGATGCGATCGACTCCACCGCCGTACTGCCCCAGGTCGTGGCCGAGACCCTGCACGTGTCGGGTGGCGAGCTCGCACTCCACGAACGTCTGTCCGGCGCCGAGACGGTCCTCTTGCTCGACAACTGCGAGCACGTCGTCGCGCCGGTCGCTGCGTTGGTCCGGTCACTGCTGGACGCGGTTCCACAGCTGCGGGTGCTCGCCACGAGCCAGGTGTCGCTGGGGCTCGAGGACGAGCACCTCCACCGGCTCGAGCCGCTCACGCAGGACCAGTCCGTCGCGCTGTTCACGCGCCGGGCCAGGGAGATGCGGCGACAGCTCGTGCTGGACGACGAAACCGTGTCGGCCGTCACTGAGGTGTGCCGGTCCCTGGACGGGCTGCCGCTGGCCATCGAGCTCGCGGCCTCGCGGGTGCGGTCCTTGTCGGTGCGCGACATCGCGCGCCGCCTCGACGACCGCTTCGTGCTGCTCCGCGATCCCACCAGCCAGCAGCAGGAGCGTCGCCGTGCCTTGGCAGGGGCCATCGCCTGGAGCTACGAGCTGCTCTTCCCCGACGACCAGCGCGGCCTGTGGGCGCTGTCCTGCTTCGCGGGCAGCGCCTCCCTGGACGCGACCGAGCGCGTGCTCACCGCACTCGGGGTGCCCGTCGACTCTGTGCTCGACACGATGAGCCGCCTCGTCGACCGCAGCCTGGTCAGCGTCGAGAATGCCGAGGGCGGCGGCGTCCGCTACCGCCTGCTCGACTCCATCCAGTCCTTCGCCGCGGCCCGGTTGGCGCAATCAGGTGACGCCGCCTCGGCCGCCGCGTCGCACGCCTCGTGGTACGCCGAAACCGCGGCCTGGCTCGACGAGCACGTCCGCAGCGACCGCCAGCCCGAGTGCCTGGCGATCTCGCGGGCGGAGCGCGCGAACGTCGATGTCGCGCTGGCCTGGTGCGTCGCGCACGATCCGGGACTTGGGCTGCGCATCGCGAAGGGGTTCGGCTGGTCGTGGGTGGTGCTGGGTGACGGGCCCGCTGGTGCGGCTCGGGTCCGCCAGGCCCTGACCGACGAGGCGCCGGCCGGCGAACGGGCCACTGCCCAACTCCTGGCCGGGTGGCTCGAAGCCTCGGCCGGCAACGTCGTCCTCGCCGAGTCGGACCTCGACGGTGCCGCCGACCTGGCCGCGGGGATGGACGACCCTGTCGTCGTCGCCGACATCGAGCGGCACCGGGCTTTCCTCGCCATCCAGCAGGGGCGGCCCGACGAGGTGTTGTCCCACTCGGCGGCCAGCCTGGCGACGTACCGACTCCACGAACTCCCGTGGCGCACGGCCGGCAGCCTCGTGCTCTCGGCGTACGGGGCCCTGATGGTCGGCGACACGGCGGCAGCGACTCGGGATGCCACCGAGGCGATCGGGCTGCTGCGGCCGATCGGCGACTCGTGGGGGATGGTGCACGCCGAGGCGATCATCGGCGGGATCGCCCAGGCCGAGCACCGCTACGACGACGCGGCGCGCGCTCTTGCGCGGGCCGCCGACGAGTCCGCCACCATGGGGTTCCTCGGCCAGGCTGCGCTGCATCGCGCCAGCCTCGCGCTGGTCCAGCGGCGGCTCGGCGATCCGGCCGCGGTCGCGTCCTTCGAGCAGGCGATCCGAGACGCGCTCTCCGTCGGGGACGGGCGCCTCGCCGCCACGGCCCGGCTCAACCTCGCCCGGCACCTGCGGGGCACCGGCCAGGGCGACGAAGCGGTGGCGCTGCTCGAGGAGAACCAGCGGTGGTACGCCTCCGCGGGTGGCGGCGACTTCGCGTTGCTCACGGACTGCGTACTCGCCGGCGAACGCCGCGACGAGGGCGCACTGCGGTCGGTGCTGGACCAAGCGCGGGCCGCCAGCAACCTCGAAGCCCAGGTCTTCGCGCTCGACGCGCTGGCGCGAGTGGCGGCGGAGTCGGACGGCCTCACCGCGTCGGGCGAGCTGCTCGCCGAGTCGGATCTCCTCGCCGCTCAGGTCGCCCACGTGGTCGATGAGGGCGACCGCATTGACGCGGCGGCTGCACGCAGAGTCACGTGGTAGCTCTCCATGACTGCGTGCTCTGAAATAGCGCTCGCGCCAAGTCTCAGTCGGTGCATCGTGAACAATCATTGAACAGGAATGCGGACGGGTCCTCACTCACCAAATTCAAGGTTCTGACCATCGGCGGGCTCGACCTGTCCGAGACTCTGCGAGGCACCGAAGTTCGTAGCGTACGAGCGTTGATATTGGCGTGCACGTACGACCGATCGTGGGGACGGGACAGCGGATAGACGCAAGCGCGCCTGCGAGGTACCCCGCACGAGATACCAACGAGCGGTCTGCGTGGACCGAGACTCGAATGCCCCGCCGCGGCCGACTCCAGAGTCAGTCGGCGAAGCCAGCGAGCGGCTCGGGCAAGGTTGCATCAAGCATTGAGAGGTGCTCGGTCAGTTGCTGTCGCATCTGGCTGCGGTGGTGGCGCTCCATCTCACGCAGCGTGGCGATCTGCGCTTCAAGGGCCGCCTTCTCCTCGCCAAGCTCGGCCCGTGCGCTCGCGCGCTCGCGGTCGAGATCAGCGGCCTGCTCCTGCTTGGTGCGGGCCAACTCGGCCGCGACCTGATCTGCCTCGGTGCGACTATCCTCCAGGATCGCATCCGCCCTGGCCTGTGCGCCGGTCACCAGCGACTCGGCCTCTTTTCGCGCGTCGGTGACGAGCGTGTCAGCGGTGACAGCGGCCAGCTCGAGCATCCGCGCAGCTGCGCTGGCTGGTGTCCTCTGGCCCGTGATCAGCTCTGTCGGCTCGCTAACCCCGTCGCTGCCCAGAGTGTTCCCACCGCCGACCGGAGTCGGCGGCTCGGTCTCGGTCAGGTCTTGTTCGAAATTCGGCATGTTCCCCCCATGTCGTTGCGTCATTGCCTCGCCAGTGTGCGCGCCGAGTGTTCGACTTGCTGTCGAAATGCACAATTCCCAAGGCGACGGTCGAGCGTCGGGCCAGCGCCGGACTCGTTCACTTCGAAACACCGCCATGCACGGCGGAGCCACGACCAAGGACTCCAATGGTTTTCGACCTGCGTCCAGCCGGACGGCGTGATACGTCAAACTTGGGCGCCGTGTCGCGGCTACTAGATGCGCCTACTGCTGGAGCGCGCAGCGTGCTGCGGGCGTGGCCAGTGCGGGTCAGGGCAGGGTGCGGCGCATGACGCAGTTGCCCGTGCCCTTGCTGCGAACGAACTCGAAGCCCGCGTCCTCGAACAGGGTCCGGGTTCCGTTGTAGAGGACCGACTTCTTCTTCCCGTCGGTATCGTGGGGGTACCCCTCGACGACGCCACCCCCGGCCGCGACCATCAGGTCGAGGGCACCCTGGAGGGCGAGCGCCGACAGGCCCCTTCGCCGGAAGCTCTTGTCCACGAAGATGCAGGTGATCCGGAAGTCGGGGAGGACGTCGAGCTCCTCCTCGTACTGCTTGCGGTGATAGATGTTCGGCAGCTCGTCTGGAGATCCGTACTCGCACCAGGCCACCGCCCGGTCCCCGTGGTACACCAGCGACGCGTGTGCCCGCCCCTCCTCGACCAGGCGTCGCTTGAGGGATTGGTTCGCCTCGTACGTGCGTTCCTTGTCAGCGCTCATCGTGTGGAACCACGTGCACCAGCAGCCACCGAACACGCCGTTGTGCAGCTCCACCATCGCAGCGAAGCCGTCCCAGGTGTCTGGCTCCAGCGGCCTGACCACGTACTCGCTCACTCGCCACTCCCCGTCGATCGCGCCGGTCGCCACGATACGCCGTACGGCGCGCGCAGCGTCCATGATCGGAGAGCAGGTGCCCGACGGGGCGACCACATCGGGGATGACCCCGACTGCGGGCGGTCACATCGGCGGGTCAGTTAGGCCGGACAGGAATCCGTGCGACTTACTGCGCCATGACCACGTCCGCTACCTCCGCTGATCTCGACACGGTG
>NZ_JANPEO010000576.1:0-4689 GCF_031422975.1 Nocardioides sp.
GCCGACTAGCGCCGGCGGACGGTCCTCGCGGCGCTGAGGTCGCTGCCCCCCGACCAGCGGGCCGCGCTGGTTCTGGTCGACTTGACCGTCCCCTCCGCCACGTCGAGCATCTGGGCGGCCTCCGCGACGGAGTAGCCCTCCATGTCGACCAGCACCAGCGCGGCCCGCTGGTCGGGGGTCAGCGACCTCAGCGCCGCGAGGACCATCCGCCGGCGCTCGTCGGCGACGGTCAGCTCCGCCGGGTCGAGCCCGGCGTCGGTCGAGCTGACCAGCGAGCCCCGGTCCGCGCGCTCCTCGAGGTCGTCTGGCAGCGGCTCGGCGCGGCGGACCTTCATCGCCCGCAATCGGTCGAGGCAGGCGTTGACCACGACCCGGTGCAGCCAGGTCGTCACGGCGGCGTCGCCGCGGAACGACCCAGCCCGGCGGAAGGCCGCGATCATCCCCTCCTGCAGCCCGTCGGCGGCGTCGTCGGGGTTGCCCATCGTGCGCAGGGCGACCGCCCAGAGCCGGTCGCGGTGGCGTGCGAACAGCTCGCCGAACGCGTCCGGGTCGCCCGCGACGTGCCGCGCCAGGAGTTCGGCATCGCTGTGCTCGCCGCTCATCCCAGGACCACTACGTCGGCGATCGTGCCGCGGAACCCGTCCTCCACCGGTGGCATCGACGTCAGCCAGATCGTGACGAACCGACCCGACACGGCCTCGTCGAGGCTCACCGCGAGCCCGCCGTTGCCCGCAGCGGTTCCGACCGGGGTGAGGCCGGCGACCCCGGTGGGCGCCGTGGCGGTGACATAGACCGACAGGGCGGTCGGCCCGCCCAGGGTGGCGATGTCGACCTCACGCACGCCCTTCGTGGCACCGAGGTCGAGCACCAGGCCGACACCGTCCTTGAGCCCCGCGGGACCGAAGTTCTGCGCGTAGGTCGAGGTGTACCACGACGTCGCCGGGTCGCCGTCGAGGGCCAGTGCCACCAGGTCGGGGTTCTCCTCGCGCGGCTCGGAGCCCTGCGGGTCGAAGTCGGTGGCGGTGAGGCCGGGGAACGCAGTGGGCGTCGCCGTCTGGGACGGCTGGGTGCTCGCGGGATCCGCGGGCTCCTCGTCGGACCCGGAGCCGAGTTGATAGGCCGCGACGGCGGCCACGAGCACGAGCACCCCGAGCGCAATCACCATGGCCAGCCGGAACCAGTTGCGACCGGGCACGATGCCGGCGTGTGCGTCGCGCGTCTCCGGCGACGGGAGGACGCCGCTGCCGGTGCTGGTCGCCGGGTTGTTGCCGGGACCGGTCGACTCCCAGGGCCAGTACGCAGGGGACTGGGCGGCGGCGGTGCCCGGTCGCGCACGGCGTACGGGCTCGCCCTCGGGCGGTTCGGGGGCGAACAGCGGCTTGGCCGGCGTGTCCTCGAACGGCGGGGGAGGAGCGGGGGAGTCGCTGCGGGCGGGGATCCAGCCGACGTCGTCGTTCTCGTCGAACACGGGGATGCCGGCCTGGGTGGGGAGCTCCACGGGCTGCTCGACGACGGGTTCGACGACGGGTTCGGCGACGGGTTCGGGGGTGGGCCCCGGTGCGGGCTCGGGCTCGGTGGCCCTGGGGGACGGCCAGGACTCGGCGGGCGGGGCCGGGGGCGGGGCGCTCGGCAACGGATCTGTGCGCCGCACCGGTTGGGTGGGGCTCGGCCCACTCCATGAACCAGCCTCCGCCATCCCGGTCGGGTCGCCGACGAACTCGGCCAGCGCAGCCGCCACGCCGGTCATCCTCGACAGGTCGTGCGTGGATCGCTGGGTCTGCCCGGAGGTCGGACTGATGACCTGGTCGCAGAGCGCGTCGAGCGGCCGCGGGATCCCGGCGCGCACGCGCCGTGGCCGCAGCACGGTGCCGTGCACCGTCGGCGCGGGCGGCAGCAGGGAGGTGGAGACACCGGCCCACTTGCCGGTCAGAGCGGCGTAGAGCACCGCGACCGTGTCGATGAGGTCGGCCGACACTCGTCCCGGTGGCAGGCCATGCAGGGCGGCGTCGACGGCGAAGCCGATGATGCGGACCTGTCCCTGCCGGTCGATCAGGACGTTCTCCGGCACCATCCGCCCGTGGTCGAGGCCGGCGTCGTGGGCGCGGGCCAGGCTGTCGGCGACCTCGGAGACGACCCACGCTGCTCGCCGGGGCATCAGCGGGCCGGTGCTGGCGAGCATGATGTCGAGGGAGGTGCCCTCTCCCCACTCGTTGACGACGTAGCACAGGTCCTCGGTCCGGTCGGCGTCGAGGACACGCAGCAACCGGCGGTCGTGGTGCGGCGCCGTACGCCGGGCAGCCTCGAGCAGGCCGTCGGCACGCTCGTCGGAGCTGGCGATGATGTGGACGGCGACCGGTCGGTCCAGGACCTGGTCCTGGGCGCGCCAGAAGCGGCCGCCCGCGCTCTCGGTCAGCAACTCGTCGAGGCGGTAGCGCCGCGCGAGCAGGTCGCCGGCGTGGAGAGAGTCAGGCATGCGGCACCTCACTCTTTGCGGTCTCGGGCCCCGGTGCACTCGGGCAGGCGTCGGTCACCGTCATGGTAGGACTCATCCGCGCCGCAGCCGGGCCAACGCGACGTCGGTGACGGAGGTGACCTCGCGGATCCTCAGGGCGCGCGCCAGGAACACCACGACGACGAGGCCGGTCGTCCCGGCGAGACCTCCGCGCAGCGCCGAGAGCCACGGCTCGGGGTCGTCTGCGAGCGAACCGAGGGCACGGGTGATGCCGGACGAGACCAGCCAGGCGGCCAGGGCCGCGCAGGCGACGGCGATGAGCATGCGGGTCAGGAAGCGCACCAGCGCCGGCGTCTGGATGCCGCCGAGCACGTGTCGCAGGGCGGTGTAGCTGATGGCCGAGCCGACGACGTACGCCGACAGGTAGGCCAGCGCCAGGGCGGGGGCGGTGTCGCGTGCGTCGACCTGGCTGACCAGCAGCAGGGCCATCGCGATGTTGGTCGCCGAGATCGCGCACTGGATGAAGAACACCCGCCGCGTCTGCTCGAGGGCGTAGAACCCGCGCAGCATCAGGTAGTGGATGGTGAAGAACACCAGGCCCGGGGCGAACAACGCGAGCGTCGGCGCGAACCGCTGCGCAGTGCCGTCCACGCCCCAGCCGAAGAGCACGTTGGACACGTCGGACGCGAGCACCCCGAGCAGGGCAGCGATCGGCAGCACGAGCGCCAGGGACGTGCGCAGGGTGGAGCCGATGGCGCGACCCATGTCGGGCAGGCGGTGCTCGGCGGCGTACGACGAGATCGTCGGCAGGATCGCGGTCGCCAGCGACACGGTGATGATCGAGTGCGGCACCATCATGATCAAGAACGCGTTGGAGTAGACGGTGTAGCCGGTGCCGTCCGGGTCCTTCACCGTGCCGCCCGACGCCTGGTAGATCACCACGAAGTAGGCGAGCTGGTTGACGATGACGAACAGGACAGTCCACACGCCGAGCGACAGGGTCTTGGCGAGGCCCTCGTCGCGGAAGTCGAAGCGCGGGCGATAGCTGAAGCCCGCGGCCTTGAGGTAGGGCACCAGGATCAGCAGCTGGAGAACGATGCCCAGGGTGGAGCCGATGCCGAGCAGCAGCTCCTGGTTGTGACCGAGAGCCTGTTGCCACTCGCCCGAGCTGGCCCGGCCGTAGAGGCCGAGATAGGTGATCAGCATGGCGACGGCGACGGCGTTGTTGGCGATCGGGGCCCACATCATCGGCCCGAACCGGCCGCGGGCATTGAGGATCTGCCCGACCAGCACGAACATCCCGTAGAAGAACACCTGCGGCAGGCACAGCCGGGTCAGGTCGATGATCGACTGGAGGTGCGCCGCCCGCGCGGGGGTGTCGTAGGCGCCGGGGAGGTAGAAGCGCAGCACCCAGGGCGTGATGACGATCAGCACGAGGGTGACCGCGGCCAGGAACAACGCGGCCAGCGTGATGACGCGGTTGGCGTAGGCGTCGCCGCCGTCCTCGTCGGACTTCTGGGCGCGCACCAGCTGCGGCACGAGCACGGCGTTGAACACGCCGCCCGCGACGAGGATGTAGATCATGTTGGGCAGCGTGTTGGCGACGTTGAAGATGTCGGCCCGCAGGGCGGGTCCGAGGGCGGCGACGAGCAGCGCACCCCGCAGGAAGCCGCTGACCCTGGAGAAGGCGGTTCCGGCGGCCATCACAGCGCTGGAGGCCAGCATGGTCGGTGGGGCCTTCGACTCGTTCATTCGACTCGCTCGGTGGCGGGCGTACCGCGCCCACGGATGCGGCCCACGAGCCTGATCGCGATGGTGCCGAAGAGCAGGAGTGCGCCGCCGGCGAGGAGCAGCCAGATCAGCCCGCTCACCTCGGCGGCCCGGATCTGCAGGTTCGTGACGGAGCCCAGCGGTGTGCCCTGGGAGTCGGTCACGACCAGGCGGACCTGGTGGACGCCGGGGCGGTTGGCCGTGACCTTCGGCAGGATCCGCTTCCGGTCGCCGGCATTGACCTGCAGGGGGCCCAGGTCCTCGAGCTCCAGGCTGCCGTCGGCCTGGACGGTGATCCGCACGGTCACCGGCTGGTCGAGGCCGTTGACGACGTCGGCGCCGAGGTTGCCGCTCGGGCTCGACAAGGTGACCGCGTCCGGCGCGACCACGCTGACCTTGCCCAGCGGGTCGGACTGGAACCGGGTCGCTGCCTGGGTCGAGGCGGCGGCCCGGTCGGCGTTCGTCCG
>NZ_JANPEO010000577.1:0-9302 GCF_031422975.1 Nocardioides sp.
AGCGAGGTGGGCGAGAAGCAGCCCTTGGCCAGCATCGCCTGGCGGACCGCATGCGATGTGACGCCCAACCTCCCTGCGGCGTCGTCGACGTCCAGTGCGTGACCGGTCAGGTGGAAGTGCTTGCGCTGCGCTGCCATGAGCAACGGCTGGAGCTCCTGGACGCTGCGCGGCGGGCGCACCATCCAGCCGACGTCTCGGAAGTACTTCTGGACCTCTCCGCGGATGGACGGCACGGCGTAGGAGAGGAAGTCGTGGGCGCTGGTGGCGTCGAATCGATCCGCCGCCCGCACCAGGGCCAGGCAGGCCGTCTGCTCGAGATCCTCGAGGTCGCAGCCTCGACCGCGATAGTGCCGGGCGATGCTCCTGGCCACCGGCATGTTGAGCAGCACGATCTCGCCCAGGGTGTCCGAGCGCGCGACGCCGGGTGGCTCACCGGTTGCGCGGACGAACAGGTCCTTGGTGCGCTGTCGGCGCTCACACGCGGCGGGTGCGGATGGCACGCTCATGACAAGTCCTTCGAGCCGACTGGAACAGCCGCCATCGAAGTCCGGGATGCCGTCCCTTGATCATGGCACGCAATTGGGTGTGTGCGAGCCTTGCTGGACCATGAATCCCACGAACCCGGGTACCAGATCCTCATGACTGCCGTGCAGGACAAGCCCAGCTATCGGCTCGGCCACGGCCACCAACCTCGACACCGCGTCGTCCGTTGTCCGTGGTCCGGGCAACTGAGCCGGGGCAGCATGCGCGTGTGTGGGAGATGGCCATGAGTACCCAGTCATCGGCGGCTCGTGGCATCGCCGAGCTGCTGGAAGCACTGGTGGGCGCCGCCACGACCGAGCTGCACCTGAGGGGAGCGGTCGTGACTGTGACGTCCGCCCACGATTCGGAAGGAATCGTCGCCTCCTCCGACCCGGGCAGCCGAGCCCTCGCCGAGGTGGAGTTCAGCATCGGCGAGGGTCCCGCCCACGACGCCTTCGCCTACGGCCGCCCGGTGCTCGTGCCCGATCTGGACGGTTACCAGGGCGACGTATGGCCCGGCTACGCCCCGGCGGCACTCGCCGCCGGGATCGGGGCGGTGTTTGCGTTCCCCCTGCAGGTCGGAGCATCGCGCTTCGGCGTGTTCAGCATCTTCCACGACGTGCCGAGGCTGCTCGACGAGGAGGAAGTGGCGCAGTGCCTGGCCCTGTCCGAACTGGCGACGGAACTGCTGCTCGACAGCTCGGCTGCCACCGGCGACGGCGAGATCGACCCCGACCTCAAGAGCGCGTTCGGCCTGCGCAGCGAGATCTATCAGGCCCAGGGCATGGTCATGGTGACCCTCGGGGTGCCCCTGTCCGGGGCCCTGGCGCTCATGCGCGCCCACGCTTTCGCCGAGGGGCGCAGACTCATCGACGTGGCCATCGACATCGTCGAAGGACGACTCGACCTCACCGACAGAGAAGGCGGACAATGACGACGACCAGCACCGCACAGGATGAGGAACAGCCATGATCTCCACCGAACGGCTCACCGACGTGTTTGTAGAGGTCGCCGACACCCTGATCACCGACTTCGACCTCGTCGACTTCTTGCACAACCTCACCGACCATGCGGCAGCGGTGAGCGGTGCGGAGGCGGTCGGGTTGATGTTGGCCGACCAGCGGGGTCAACTGCGATACATGGCGGCCTCCAACGAGACCGGCAAGATGCTCGAGTTGTTCCAGCTCCAAAATGACGAAGGCCCGTGCATGGACTGCTACTCCACCCGGGCTGCGGTGGTCAACGCCGACCTCGCCACCGCCTCCGACCGGTGGCCCAAGTTCGCCCCGGCCGCCATCGCGGCTGGCTTCCAGTCCGTGCACGCCTTCCCGATGCGGCTGCGCGACAGCGTGATCGGCGCCCTCAACCTGTTCGGACACGCCGATGAGGAGTTCAAGGACCAGGAGGTGCGCGTGGTGCAGGCGCTTGCCGACGTGGCCACCATAGCACTGCTCCAGGAGCGCTCCATCGCCCGGGCCGGCGTGCTCACCGAACAGCTCCAAGGGGCGCTCAACAGTCGCATCGTCATCGAGCAGGCCAAGGGCGCCCTCGCGCGACAGGAGGGATCGACGCCCCATGACGCCTTCGAGATGTTGCGGGCGGAAGCGCGGCGGTCGCGGCGCCGGCTCGTGGATGTCGCGACCGAGATCATCACCGGACTCGACCGCTAGCCGCACCGGACGCGGGCACAGTCCCTGTGAGGTGCCCGGACGGTCGTCGATCATCCACAGCCTCAGCACCGCGCCGGTCCCGTCTGTCGGACCCGCCTGTTAGACATGCGCTCATGACGTTGCCCGACACGACCACCGAGATCCGGGCGGCGGCGCGCAACGAGGCCGAGGCCCACTTGCGCGCGCTGGTCGGCCCCCGTGACGGACGCGGTGAGGCCACCCTCCGCGACGACCAGTGGTCGGCGATCGAAGCGCTGGCCGTCGATGCGCGCAGAGCCCTGGTCGTGCAGCGGACCGGCTGGGGCAAGTCGGCGGTCTACTTCGTGGCCACGCTCCTGCTGAGGCAGCGCGGCGCAGGCCCGACCGTCATCGTCTCGCCGTTGCTCGCCCTGATGCGCAACCAGATCGCCGCCGCCGAGCGAGCCGGCATCCGGGCGGTGACGATCAACTCCACCAACATCGAGCAGTGGCAGCCGATCAACGACGCGATCAACGCCGGCGAGATCGACGTACTCCTCGTGTCACCCGAGCGCCTCAACAACCCCGGCTTCCGAGACGAGGTGATGCCGCGGCTCGCGGCGACCTGCGGCCTGCTCGTGGTCGACGAGGCGCACTGCATCTCCGACTGGGGCCACGACTTCCGCCCCGACTACCGCCGCATCCGCACCCTGCTCGACACCCTTCCCGATGGCATCCCGGTGCTCGCCACCACGGCCACCGCCAACGAGCGCGTGACAGCCGACGTCGCCGAGCAGCTCGGTCGCGACGTCCTCGTCCTGCGCGGCTCGCTCGACCGCGAGTCCCTGCGACTCGGTGTGGTCCGGCTCAGGACCGCGGAGATGCGACTCGCCTGGCTCGCCGACCACCTCGCGGAGCAGCCCGGCTCGGGGATCATCTACTGCCTCACCGTCGCCGCCACCCAGGAGGTCGCCGCCTATCTCCGCGACCGGGGCCACGAGGTGGCGGCCTACTCCGGCCAGACCGACACCACCGAGCGGCAGGCCCTCGAGAGCGCGCTGGTCGAAGGGCGGGTCAAGGCCCTGGTCGCGACGTCCGCGCTCGGGATGGGCTTCGACGCGGCCCTCGGCTTCGTGATCAACCTCGGCGCCCCGCAGTCGCCGGTGGCCTACTACCAACAGGTCGGCCGCGCGGGCCGCGGCACCGACGACGCGACCGTGGTGCTGCTGCCCCAGGTCGAGGACCGCGACATCTGGGCCTACTTCGCCTCGCTGGCCTTCCCGCCCGAGCAGCTCGTCCGCCAGACCCTCGAGGTGCTCGCCAACGCACCCGGCTCGATGAGCACGGTCGCGTTGGAGACGTACGTCGAGCTCAGCCGCAACAGGTTGGAGACGTTGCTCAAGGTGCTCGATGTCGACGGCGCCGTCCGCCGCGTGCAGGGCGGCTGGGTCGCGACCGGTGAGCCGTGGTCCTACGACGCCGAGCGCTACGCGCGGGTCGCCGAGGCCAGGCAGCGCGAGCAGGACGCAATGTTGACCTACCTCGACACGACCGAGTGCCGGATGCGGTTCCTCCGCTCCCAGCTCGACGACCCGGAGGCGGTCGACTGCGGTCGGTGCGACAACTGCGGCGGGCTCACGCTGTCGGCCGCCGTCTCCGACGCCGCCGTCGCGGAGGCGGGCGAGGCGCTGTCGCGTCCCGGCGTCGCGATCGAGCCACGCAAGCTGTGGCCGACCGCGCTGGCCAACCTCGGCCTCGAGCTCAAGGGCAAGATCGGCAACGGCCCGGCCGAGGGGCGCGCGATCGCCCGGCTCACCGACCTCGGCCACGGGCAGGCGCTGCGCGCGCTCTTCCGGGCCGGCGTGGCCGACGGCCCGGTCCCGCCCTCCTTGGCCGCAGCCCTGCTGACCGTGATGAAGGACTGGTCCGGCGACTGGGTCGAGCGGCCGGTCGCGATCGTGAGCGTCGAGAGCGCGACCCGTCCCCAGCTGGTCGGCGACCTCGCCATCGGGCTGTCGCGGGTGATGCAGATCCCGATCGTCGGCCGGTTCGCGATCGTGGACGAGTCGATCGCACCCGGTCAGGGCGCGGCCAACTCGGCGCAGCGCGTGGCCGCGCTGAAGCGGCGCTACCGGCTGGCAGCCGAGGTCCCGGCGGGGCCGGTGCTGCTCGTCGACGACCTCGTCGTCAGCGGGTGGACCCTCACGGTTGCGGGCGTCGCCCTCCGCGCGGCCGGCGCGACCTCCGTACTGCCCCTGGTGCTGGGGACCCAGACCTAGTCGGGGGAAGGTGCGCGTCCGCGTCACCCGCGTCCAGGCCGACCACCGTGCCGAGGGCTGGCCCTGGATCACGTTCAGACCCGGATCGTGCCGCGAGCCTGCTCACGCACCGCTTGGCACCAGCCTGCGGTTGTTCGTCTCGGGTTTCTGGGTTTTGCTTCTCCCCAGGGAAGCGTCGCCGTCGCGCAGGGATCGACCTCGGCGACGAGGGATCGAGCGACGGGACGACACCGCATGAGCACCGACGAGTTCTGGGACGACGCCGAGCGGCACCTGGTGAGGTACGGCGCCACCTTTACGCCGCGCATCATCGAGAGCGCCGCGGGGGCCTACGTCCGGGACAGCACCGGCGCTGCGATCCTCGACTTCACCTCGGGGCAGATGAGCTCGATCCTCGGGCACTCGCACCCGGACGTCGTACGCACGGTCATCGAGTCGGTCTCGACGCTCGACCACCTCTACAGCGGCATGCTGAGCCGGCCGGTCGTGGACCTCGCCCGGCGGCTGACCGCGACCCTCCCCGAGGCGCTGAGCAAGGTGCTGCTGCTGACGACGGGAGCCGAGTCCAACGAGGCGGCCCTCAAGATGGCCAAGCTCGCCACCGGCCGCTACGAGATCGTGTCCTTCGACCGGTCGTGGCACGGCATGACGTCGGGGGCCGCGTCCGCGACGTTCTCGGCCGGCCGCCACGGCTATGGGCCGCCGATGCCGGGCAACCTGACCCTGCCGACCCCGAATGCCTACCGCTCGCCCTTCCGCAACGCCGACGGCTCCTACGACTGGGAGGGCGAGCTCGCGTACGGTTTCGCGTTGATCGACCAGCAGTCCTCCGGCAGCCTCGCCGCCTGCATCCTCGAGCCGATCCTGTCCTCGGGTGGCATCATCGAGCCGCCAGTCGGCTATCTGCGCCGGCTCCGGGAGATGTGCGTCGAGCGCGGGATGCTGCTCATCCTCGACGAGGCGCAGACCGGCCTGGGCCGGACCGGCGACATGTACGCCTTCGAGCGCGACGGCGTCGTGCCAGACATCCTGACGCTGTCCAAGACGCTGGGCGCAGGGCTGCCGGTCGCCGCCGTGGTCACGAGCGAGGAGGTCGAGCGGCTCTGCCACGACCGCGGGTTCCTCTTCTTCACCACGCACGTCTCGGACCCGCTGGCCGCCTCCGTCGCGCTGACGGTGCTCGACGTCATCGAGCGCGACGGCCTCGTCGAGCGCGCCGCCCTCGTCGGCAAGGTGCTGGAGGAGCGGTTGCTGCACATGAAGGACCGCTTCGACGTGGTGGGCGACGTCCGGGGCCGAGGGCTCCTGCGCGGGCTCGAGCTCGTGACCGACAAGGCGAGCAAGGCGCCCGCCGACGACCTCGGACGTGCCGTCACGGCTGCCTGTCTCGAGCGCGGGCTGCACCTCAACATCGTGCAGCTGCCCGGGATGGGCGGGGTCTTCCGGATCGCCCCGCCCCTGACGATCAGCGAGGACGACTTGCACGCCGGCGCCGACATCCTCGACGCCTCGATCGCCGAGGTCCTCACCCGGGGTGCCTAGGCGTCGCCCGGGCTCAGGTGCCGCAGAAGGTCTGGTAGGTCCCGCCGTCGTCGGGGGCCGGCAGCGTGTGGCGCTCGAGGCCGGGCCGCTCGTCGTACGGCGACGAGATCGCCTCGAGCAGGACGTCCAGCGGACCGAGGTGGCCCTCGGTCGCGGCGGCCAGCGCCTCCTCGACCAGGTGGTTGCGCGGGATGTACACGGGGTTGGTGCGAGCCATCAGGTCGGGATCCGGAGCCGCCGCCCGCCACGGGGCCAGCCACCGGTCGACCCCGGCGAGGTCGAGGAACAGCCCTCGGAACGGCTCGACGTCACCACGGGCAGCCGTCCCCAGGGCACGGAACGCGGTGGTGTGGTCGACGCGACCGAGTCGCATCAGCTCGAGCAGGTCGTCGACCATGCCGTCCACGGTCGCATCGTCTGGACCGGCAGGCAGCCCGAGCTTGGCCCGCATCCCCGCGCTCCTCGCCGCGGCGTGCTGCGGACGGAACGCGCCCAGGGACGCGGTGGCGAGCTCGATCGCGATGGTCGGCTCGTCGTCGACGAGTGGGAGCAGGGTCTCGGCGAAACGGGCGAGGTTCCACTCGGCGGCCATCGGCTGGTTGGCGAAGGCGTAGCGGCCCGCGTGGTCGATCGAGCTGAAGACCGTGGCGGGGTCGTAGGCGTCCAGGAAGGCGCACGGGCCGTAGTCGATGGTCTCGCCGGAGATCGTCATGTTGTCGGTGTTCATCACGCCGTGGATGAAGCCGACGAGCATCCACTGCGCGACGAGTGACGCCTGCGCACCGACCACGGCGTCGAGCAGGGCCAGGGCGGGTCGGTCGGCGTCGGCCGCCGCAGGGTGGTGGCGCTCGATGGCGTGGTCGACCAGCCTCCGGAGCAGGTCGAGGTCGCCGCTCGACGCGGCGTACTGGAAGCTGCCCACACGCAGGTGGCTGCTCGCCACCCGGGCCAGCACCGCCCCGGGCAGCAGGTCGTCCCGCTGCACCGGACGGCCGGTCGCGACCACGGCCAGCGAACGCGTCGTCGGGATCCCGAGGGCGTGCATGGCCTCGCTGATGACGTACTCGCGGAGCATCGGCCCGAGGGCGGCCAGGCCATCCCCGCCGCGGGAGAACGGGGTCGGGCCGGAGCCCTTCAGGTGCAGGTCGCGCGTGCGTCCGTCGGCGTCGAGCAGCTCGCCGAGCAGCAGCGCGCGGCCGTCGCCGAGGCGGGGGGAGTAGCCGCCGAACTGGTGGCCGGCGTAGGCCTGCGCCACGGGTGTGGCGTCGGCGGGGAGCACGGTTCCCGTCAGCAGCCCGACACCCCCGGGGCCGCGTAACCATGCCGGGTCCAGGCCGAGCTCGAGCGCGAGCGGCTCGTTGAGCACGACGAGCTCGGGGTCGGGCGGTGTCTGCGCACGCCAGGCGATCGCGAGCTCGCCCAGCTCCCGGGCGAAGCGACCCTGGAGGACGGGCTTGACGGAGGTGACGGCCACCTCAAGAGCGTACGGCGGCGTCCTGCGCCCGGGATGGGTGCGCGCCCCAGAAACGCCGAGCGCCGCGGGGATCAGGGGAGAAGCGACTCGATCTGTCCGGTGATCTGCTCGTCGTCCGGCAGGACGCCGGGGTTGAAGCGCGCCACCACGGCGCCGTCCGCACCGATCAGGAACTTCTCGAAGTTCCACTGCACGTCGCCTGCCTCGCCCGACTCGTTGGGCGTCTCGACGAGCTGGCTGAAGATCTCGTGCCGGTCGTCGCCGTTGACGTCGACCTTTTCCGACATCGGGAACGTCACTCCATACGTGGCGGAGCAGAACTCGGCGATCTCCTCGCTGCTGCCCGGCTCCTGGCCGCCGAACTGGTTGCAGGGGAGGCCGACGACGGTGAAGCCGCGATCGGCGTACGCCGCATGGATCTCCTCGAGGGTGGAGTACTGCGGCGTCAGGCCACACTTGCTCGCCACGTTGACCAGTAGCGCCGGCCGGCCTCCGGTCAGGTCGCGCAGGGTGCCGGGAGTGCCGTCGAGGCGGGCCAGAGGGGCGTCGAGGATGCTCATGCGTCCGAGGCTAGCCTCCGCCTTGTGAGCTTTGTGCCGGTGACCGGACCCGCGACCTTCCGCGCCGGGGAGCCGCCGCGCGACGGGCTCGTCGAGTTCTCCGACGAGCGCCGCACAGTGGCGTTGCCGATCCGGGGCGCCCTGCCGGTGCTGACCAAGGCCCACAACCGTGACGACCTGCACCCGAGCGTCGCGCTGCTGAGCGGCGCGGCCCTGCTCGGCATGAGGCTGGTGGCCGCCGGCAAGTTCGGGCCGGACCCGAGCGGGCTGTCGTGGCAGGTGGCCGCGCTGGAGCGGGCCGACGAGTACCGCCACACCCAGCTCGCGGCCGCGCGGGCGCACGACGGGCTCGACGCGGCGACGGCCGAGGGGATCGTGCGGGCGGTGCTGAATGCGGTGGCCGACGCGATGCCGCGGGCCGCGCCGATCGCGACGCGTCGTCCGCCGATCGCCAGTGGCCAGTCAGCGCCCAGACAGCACCGGGTCGACCCCGAGTTCACCAAGCGACTTCAGGAACGCGTCGCCAGAGCCAAGGCACGGTCGAGTGACGACCGCCCCCAGCTCGTCTCGATCGCGCTGCGGATCGAGGCCGACGAGGAGGAGCTGGTCGCCGGCGCCGTACGCATCGTGCTCCAGGTCCATGCCTCGGAGAATGCCGCCCACGTCTGCGACGCCGCCGTGCTCTGGAGCGAGTCCGGGCTCGACGCCAGCCACGGCTTCGGAGACCGGGCACGCACGCACACCAGCATCGCGTTGCGGGCGGCGGCCGACGCCTGGCCGGTGCTCGAGCGGTTCCTCGAGCTGCGGGTGCCCGACGAGCTGATCCTCGACACCGACGAGCTGGTCAGCCTGCTCGACACCGGCGTCACCGCCCTCAAGGAGGCCGGGGTCGACGTGCTCTGGCCGCGCCACCTCGACCGCGACGTCACCGCCAGGGTCGAGCTCACCGAGGCGCGCAGGGCACCCAAGCGGGAGGGGGCGCTGCAGACCGGGTTGTTCGGGCCGGAGGCGCTGTTCGGCTTCCAGTGGCAGCTCGCGCTGCACGGCGACGCGCTGAGCGATGAGGAGATGGACCAGCTCGCTGGCGCCGCGTCGCCGATCATCAAGATCCGCGACAACTGGACCGTCGTCGATCCCGCCATGCTCAAGCGGGCCAAGCGCCGGATGATCCGTACCGTCCAGCCGGCCGCCGCGCTGGCCGCGACGCTCACCAACGTCGTCCAGATCGAGGACGTCGAGCACGAGGCGATCGTGGGCGCCTCCCTGCTCAGGGTCCGCGACCGGCTGCAGGCTGCCG
>NZ_JANPEO010000578.1:0-5032 GCF_031422975.1 Nocardioides sp.
CATCGCCGGCCGGCGCCCCGCGCACGGCGGTCCGGACGTCGGTGAGGACCGCCGGGAAGTCGACGGCACCGAGCTTGCCCGCCGAGCCGAGGGCGGCATCGGGCATCAGGGCCAGCGGCGCCACCGCCACAAGGCCGGCCACGAGCACCCGGGTGGCGCGATCGGGCGTGAGGTCGAGCAGCGACTCGGCGCCACGGGCGGCGAGCACCACCGTCAAGGGCGCCGCCAGCGCCAGCAACCGGGAACCATCGCGGAGCAGTCCCCCGCCCGGCACGTGCGCGGCCCACCACCCGACGGCTCCGGGGGCCGACCAGCTCACCATGGCCAGTCCGATGCCCACCCCCCAGCAGAGCACGAGCGCGCCGAACCCCCCGATGGGTGTACGTCTGTGCGCGCGCCAGCCAAGGATCGCGAGCGACCCCACGAGCACCAAGGAGACGACGGCCAGGAAGCCCAGCCGCGTCGCCGGCACCACTTCCGCGTTCCAGATGCCGCCCAGGGACAACGCAGCGAGCGGACCCGGGAGCAGGCCCTCGTCACTCGCGGCGAACACCCGGGCACCGGCCGCGGCCGAGGTGGCGTCACCCGAGTGCAGCAGCCCGGCGACCAACCAGGGCAGGTTGGCGACGACGCCCAGCCCCGCGAGGGTCGCGTTGCGAGTCACGGCTCCGCGGCGCCAGCCACCCGCCAGCGCAGCGACGGCAGTGGCCACGCCGGTGCTGGCGCTGAGCGAGCCCACCAGGAGCAGCGCCGGCAGGGCCAGGGGCGCCCTCGTGCCGAGGTCCCAGCGACGACACACGACCAGCAGCCACGGGAGCACGGCATACCCGACCAGGACCGGCCAGTGCCCCATCACGAGACGCTCCACGACGAAGGCGTTCCACACCATCAGCGACGAGGCAACCAGCTGGGCCCCGAGTGAGAGGCGCCCGACCAGCGCCGCGGCCCCGTCTCCCGCCGCGACGAGAGACCCGACCAGCACCAGCTTCTGGAGCAGCATCCCGGGGATGACCTCGTCGAGCAGGGCGACGACCGCGTCCGAGGGCACCGCCCGCGGCAGCGCCGTACCCACGCCCCAGACATCGGGAGTCACGGCCAGGTCCGGCACCCACACCATGTCGTAGCTGAGCACGTAGCCAGGGCCCAGGGCTCCGCCCAGCAGCAGCACGGCGAGCAGCAGGGACCACAGCGACGGCGCCAGTCGTCGTCTCTCCACCTGCGATCCCTTCGCTGCCGGACGCGTTCGCGCGCCGCGCGGGTTGTGCAGGTGCCGACTGTAGTGGCGCTTCGAGCAACTAGGCTCGCAGGCGTGGGAATGAGAGTCGCGGTCGAACGCATCGCCAACAGCAGCTCCGGCATCGCGGTGTCCATGGCGATCATGAACTTCGCGACCTATGGTTTCGTGATCCTCGCCTCTCCCCTGCTCGGCACGGAGAGGTACGGCGCCGTCGCGGCGTCGCTCAACGTGCTGCTCGTCATCAGCGTGGGCGCGCTCGGGCTGCAGGCGACCGCCGCGCGGCGCATCTCCGCCGAGCCGCAGCACGTCGCCCAGATCGAGGACTCGATCCGGCGCGTCACCTACCGCGCCGCAGCGGCACTGGGACTCATCCTGCTCGTGCTCAGCCCGGTGATCCGACGCGTGCTCGACCAGGAGCACGTCGGCGGCGTCCTGATCATCGCTGCCTCGGCCGTGCCGATGACGATCGCGGGCGGGCTCGCCGGCATCCTGCAGGGCGAGCGCCGGTGGGCCGGACTCGGCGCCCTCTACATCGCGTCCGGGGTGCCGCGACTCGTGATCGGTGGGGCGTTCATCGCGTGGCGGCCGACGGAGTTCTGGGCGCTCCTCGGTGTGGGCATCAGCTTCTGGGCCCCGGTGCTCGTCGGCCTGTGGGTGCTGCGGCACGAGCGGCACCCGAGTCCGAAGTCCGCCGAGCACACCGGCATGGCGATGCTCAAGGAGAGCATCAGCAACGGCCAGGCGCTCTTCGCCTTCTTCGCCCTCAGCAGCGTCGACATCATCGTCGCGGTCAACGTGCTGTCCAAGCACGAGGCCGGCCTCTACGCCGGCGGCCTGATCCTTGCCAAGGCGATGCTGTTCCTGCCCCAGTTCGTGGTGATCGTCGCCTTCCCGTCGATGGCGACGGGGGGCGAGCGTCGCAAGGCCCTGGTCACCAGCCTGTCGCTGGTCGCCGCACTCGGCGCCGCCGGCACCGTGGCCGCGTGGCTGCTGTCGAGCATCGCGATCCGCTTCGTCGGTGGCGCGAAGTATGCCGAGGTGGAGCCCCGGCTCTGGCTCTTCGCCATCTTGGGCACGCTGCTCTCGATGATCCAGCTGCTCGTCTACTCGGTGCTAGCCCGGCAGGGCAAGCGCTCGGTGTACGTCGTGTGGGTGGCCCTGATCACCATGGTCGGTGTCGGTCTCACGGCCGACTCGGTGCTGGGCCTGGTCACGATCGTCGTCCTGGTCGACCTGGCGCTCCTGGTCGTCCTCCTCGCCATCAGCGCGTGGTTCCTGCGCGAGAGCGCAACCTCTCCCGAGGAACCCGCCACCGCCACGGTCTAGTGAGCCGCCTCGTGCCAGCTGCGCCCGGTGCCGACGGACACGTCGAGCGGGACGGCCAGGTCTGCCGCCCGTCCCATCTGGTCGCGCACCAGCGCGGCCAGGGCGTCGCTCTCGCCCGGCGCGACCTCGAAGACGAGTTCGTCGTGGACCTGCAGCAGCATCCGTGACGAGAGGCCCTGCTCGGCGATCGCGGACTCGACGCCCAGCATCGCGACCTTGATCAGGTCGGCCGCGGAACCCTGGATGGGTGCGTTCAGCGCCATCCGCTCGGCAGTCTCGCGCCGCTGCCGGTTGTCGCTGGTGAGGTCGGGCAGGTAGCGCCGGCGCCCCATGATCGTCTCGGTGAAGCCCGAGCGTCGCGCCTCGTCCACGATGCCGCCGAGGTAGTCGCGGATGCCACCGAAGGTCTCGAAGTACTCGTCCATCAGCCCACGCGCCTCGGACGGCTCGATGCGCAGCTGCTGCGAGAGCCCGAACGCCGACAGGCCGTAGGCCAGCCCGTAGTTCATCGCCTTGATCTTGGCGCGCTCCTCGGTGCCGACTGCGTCGGCGTCCATGTCGAAGACCCGCGCCGCCGTCATCGAGTGGAAGTCCTGTCCGGAGCGGAAGGCCTCGATCAGCAGGGCATCCTCGGACAGGTGGGCCATGATCCGCATCTCGACCTGGCTGTAGTCGGCCGTCATCAGGGACTCGTAGCCCTCGCCGACGACGAAGCCCTCCCGGATCCGGCGACCGGCCTCGGTCCGGATCGGGATGTTCTGCAGGTTGGGGTCGGTGCTGGAGAGGCGTCCCGTCGCGGCGATGATCTGGTTGTACGTCGTGTGGATCCGCCCGTCGGACGCGACCGTCTTGAGCAGCCCCTCGACCGTCTGGCGCAGCCGGATCACGTCGCGGTGCCGCAGCAGGTGTTGCAGGAACGGGTGCTCGGTCTTCTCGTACAACGACTGCAGCGCGTCGGCGTCCGTGGTGTAGCCGGTCTTGGTGCGCTTGGTCTTGGGCATGTCGAGCTCGTCGAACAGCACGACCTGCAACTGCTTGGGCGAGCCGAGGTTGATCTCCTTGCCGATCACGTCGTAGGCGTCGGCGGCAGCGGCTTTCACCTGGTCGCCGAACTCCGACTCCAGCCCTTCGAGATAGTCGGTGTCGATCGCGATGCCGGTCTGCTCCATCCGCACCAGGGTGCCGATCAGCGGCAGCTCGACATCGGCCAGGAGCGCGGTGCCGCCGTGCTCCTCGACTGCCCCGTCGAGGGCCTCAGCCAGGTCGAGGATCGCCCGCGCCGTCAGCATCGCGACGTCGCTGGTGCCGGTGTCGTCGAGGGTGTCGAAGCTCAGCTGGTCGACATCGCCGGTGTCCTGACGGAGCTCACGCTTGAGGTAGCGCAGCGTCAGGTCCGCGAGGTCGTAGGAGCGCTGGTCGGGTTGGACGAGGTAGGCCGCGAGCGCGGTGTCCACGGCCAGGCCACGCACCTCCCAGCCCCGCGCGGCGAGCGCCAGCGTCGGTCCCTTCGCGTCGTGCAGCACCTTGGGCTGGGACCCGTCGGCCAGCCAACCGGCCACGGTGGCGTCGTCCTCGGGCGAGATCTCGGTGACGTCGATCCAGGCCCCGGCGCTGGCTCCCGAGGCCAGGGCGATGGACACGACCTCCCCGGTGCCGGCCCGCCAGGAGCCCTGGACAGCGACTCCGACGCGCTCCCCGTCGCTGGCGTGCTGCGCGAGCCAGGCCGCCACGGTGCCGGCGGCCAGTCGCTCACCGTCCAGCTCGAAGCCCGCCTCGGCGACCTCCTCGCCGGCAGCGGGGTCGATGGTGTCCATCAGCCGGGTGCGCAGCTCTCCGCGGAACTCGAGCTCGTCGAGCAGTTCGAGCGCAGCCGTGCGGTCCCACGGCTGGCGGACCGTCTCCCCCGGGCGCACGGGCAGCGTCAGGTCACGGATCAGCGCGTTGAGATGGCGATTGCGGATCACGTCACCGAGGTGCGCGCGCAACGCCTCGCCCTTCTTGCCCGGGATCTCGTCGGCCCGGGCGATCACGTTGTCGAGCCCGTCGAACTGGTTGATCCACTTGGCGGCATACCCCTGACCGACGCCGGGGACACCGGGCAGGTTGTCGGAGGTCTCCCCCACGATGGCGGCGAGCTCGGGATAGCGGTAGGGCGGCACGCCGTACTTGTCCTCGACGTAGGCCGGAGTCAGGCGGGCCAGGTCACTGACCCCGCGCATCGGGTAGAGCACCGTCGAGGTCTCGGTGACGAGCTGGATGGAGTCGCGGTCGCCGGTGAGGATCAGCACCTCCATCCCGTCGGCCATGGCCTCGGTGACGAGGGTGGCGATGATGTCGTCGGCCTCGTAGCCGTCCATCATCAGGTGCTCGATCCGCAGCGCATCGAGGACCTCGCAGATCAACGGCAGCTGGCTGCTGACCTCGTCGGGCGTCTTGTTGCGCCCGGCCTTGTACTCCGCGTACTCCGCG
>NZ_JANPEO010000579.1:0-3317 GCF_031422975.1 Nocardioides sp.
CGCGGCCTGCTCAACGCCGACGGCTGGGGGGTCGGCTTCTACGCGGCAGACACGCGTGTACCGGTCCGCTGGCGGTCGGCCCGACCGCTGTGGGGCGACGCGTCCTTCGCCTCGGTCGCCCCCGTGCTGAGCTCCGGTGCCGTCCTGGCCGCCGTCCGGTCGGCGACCGTGGGGATGCCCTTGGACGAGAGTGCCGCGGCTCCGTTCACCGACGGGCACTGGCTGCTGTCGCACAACGGACGGGTCGAGCGAGGCGTGTTGCCGCCCAGCTCCGACGCGGAATCGGTGTGCGACTCCGCGCTTCTCGCCGCGCACGTCTTCTCTCGGGGCCCTGCGCGGGTGGCCGACACCGTGCGCGAGGTGTCGCGGCTCGACCCGGCGGCCACGCTCAACCTGCTGATGACCGACGGCACTCGGATCGTGGCTCTCACCTGGGGCGACCCTGCGAGCTACCTCGTGGAGCCCGACGGGGTGGTGGTCGCCAGCGAGCCTTGGGACGACGACCCCCGTTGGGTCGACGTTCCCGACCGACACCTGCTGGAGGTCGGCCCCTACGGTCTGACCCTGACCCCCTTGGAGGACTGATGTCCGTCTCCGAAATCGCGGTACACCTCGACCCCGGGGGACTGGTCCACCAGTTGGCCGGCGACGTACGCACAGGCCTCGGGTCCACCCCCAAGGTGCTCCCGCCCAAGTACTTCTACGACGCCCGCGGCAGTGAGCTCTTCGACGAGATCACCCGCTTGGAGGAGTACTACCCGACCCGCGCCGAGTCGCAGATCCTGCACCACCGGGCGGCGCAGGTCGCGAGCCTGACCGGGGCGCGGACGCTCGTCGAGATCGGGAGCGGGACCTCGGAGAAGACCCGACTGCTGCTGCGGGCGTTGTCCGCGGCCGGCACTCTGCAACAGTTCATCCCCTTCGACGTGGACCCTGTGGTGCTGCAGGGCGCAAGCGCGGCCGTCGCCGCCGAGTTCCCCGGCGTCAAGGTCTCGCCGGTCGTCGGGGACTTCGAGCGCCACCTCGACAAGCTCCCGGCCTCGCCGCGCCGTCTGATGGCGTTCCTGGGCTCGACCATCGGCAACCTCGCGCCGCGTCAGCGCGCCGAGTTCCTGACGGACGTACGCCGCGGCCTGGTCACCGGCGACGCGTTCCTGCTCGGTCTCGACCTGGTCAAGTCACCGGAGCGGCTGGTGGCCGCCTACGACGACTCCCGAGGGGTGACGGCCGAGTTCAACAAGAACGTGCTGGCCGTGATCAACCGGCAGCTCGATGCCGACTTCAACCTCGCCGCCTTCGAGCACGTGGCCCGGTGGGATCGCGAGCAGGAGTGGATCGAGATGCGCCTCAGGTCGGTGCGCGACCAGACCGTCCGCATCTCCGCTCTCGACCTGGACGTCGCGTTCGGCGCCGGGGAGGAGATGCGGACCGAGATCTCGGCGAAGTTCAGCCACGCGCGGATCAGCGAGGAACTCGCTGCCGCCGGGCTGCGCCTGACGCACTGGTGGACCGACCCCGTGGGCGACTTCGCCCTGACCCTCTCCGAACCGGCCTGAGCAGCATCCCCTCGACGATCCCCGGCAGCCCGGTTGCGGAGCCAGGTCAGGCCAGAGGTGGATCGCTGGCCGCGCGTCGGGCACCCTCCTCGAAGAACCCGATCAGTGTTGCGACGTCGGGCAGCTCCGTCATCGGCCGGGTCACACCGAACGGCGCGTTCCAGAAGTCGCCCCGGCGGGGGGCCCACGGCCCGACGTAGGCGTAGGGCTCGAGAAGATAGGTGTCTCCAGGAGAGACGCCGTAGTTGACCTCGGCGGAGGTGATCGCGACGTCGAAGTGCTCGGGCCACAGCACCGGCTCCTCGGCGGGCGCAAACGCACGCAGCGCCGCGTCGCCGATCGCGAATGCCCCGAGGATGACGTCGGCGGCCCCGGGGTCGACCACGACAGGATCGTTGAGACCAGGAGCAGGACCCTCGGCGTACACGCCGCGCAGTGTCCGCGCCTCGACCCCGGCTGCGCGGGCGAGCCCCTCGAACGTCCCGCCCAGCGGGAGCCTCACGCCAGGGCCCACCAGGTCGAGCCGCTCGACCCGGAGGTGAGGCGCGGCCGCGGTGCCGAACCCACCGGGAGTCACCCGGAGCCGGATGCTCTGGCTCCGGTCGTACTGCGGTCCGGCGAGCACGAACTCGGCGACGCCGTGCAGCGCGTGCCGGGTGGTCGTCAGGGTGTGCTGGTCCATGTCCTCAACTCCTCGGTCGCATTCTCTCTCCCGGTGTGTAACGCCTGCGTCCTCCACGGGACTGATCGTGCGAGGACCTCGTGCGCACGATGCGCACACACATAGGTGTCACGGACCCGAGGAGGCGTTACATGACATCGCCGACATCCACCGACAACAGCGCTCCCGAGGGCCGTTGGCACCCGGTGAACCCGGTCGACGTGCCGGAGGAGGGGCGGGTACGCAGCGTCACCGTGGACGGGCGGAGCATCGCCCTCACCCGGTGCGGTCAGACCCTGGGGGCCCTGGAGAACCACTGTCCGCACCAGGGTGGACCGCTGGGCGAGGGATCGATCGAGAAGGGGCTGCTGCGCTGCCCCTGGCACGGTTACGACTACGACCCGCTCACCGGTCGACCGCCGGGAGACTTCGCCGACACGGTCACCGCCTACGACATCGAGGAACGCGCGGACGGCGTCCATGTCCGGCTCCCCGAACCGGTGCCGCCCGCCCGGACCGTCGCCGACGTCCTGGTCGAGACCCTCGTGGCCCACGGCGTGACCCGGGTCTTCGGGATGGTGGGGCACTCCAACCTCGGGTTCGCCGATGCCCTGCGCCGTGCGGAGCAGCGAGGCGAGCTGACCTTCATCGGCATCCGGCACGAGGGAGCCGCCGCGTTCGCCGCCAGTGCCTACGGCAAGCTGACCGGCCGACCAGCCGCGTGCTTCGCGATCGCCGGACCCGGTTCGACCAACCTTCTCACCGGCCTGTACGACGCGAAGCTGGACCAGTCCCCGGTGATCGCGATCTCCGGCCAGGTACCCTCCAAGGTGCTCGGCCGGGGCGCCTTCCAGGACCTGGACCTCTCCGCGGTCTTCAAGGACGTCGCCATCACCTCGACGACGGTGCTGTCCGGGAGCGACCACGCCGAGCTGGCCGCGATCGCCGTCAAGCACGCCCGCGACGGCCGCGGGGTCGCGCATCTGGTGCTCCCCGACGAGGTGCAGGCGCTGCCCTCGGACGCACCGCCCGCATTGCCCGACGGGAGGTACTCCCTCCGGCTGGTCCGCCCCGACGAGGACGCCCTCGCCCGCGCGGCC
>NZ_JANPEO010000580.1:0-6913 GCF_031422975.1 Nocardioides sp.
GCGCCTGCCAGGTCGAGCGCCTGAAGCATCGCGTCGTAGACGCTCGTGCCCTGGGTGAGCTGGATGGAGGCAAGGGCGGCGCGGACCGCCTCCCGGTCCGTGGTCGGGGAGATGGACTCGACGACCTCGCCCGCGAACGCGACGAGCCCGATCTTGACATCGGCCGGCGCCGTCTCGAGGAAGGCGTCGATGGCTGTGGTGGCCGCCGCGAACTTGGCGCCGCGCATGCTGTTGCTGGCATCGAGGACCACCACGGTGGATCGCTCGATGTCGCCCGCCGCCACGGTCTTGGCGGTGGCGTCAATGGCTCGCCCGTCGATCTCGACAGTGACGTCCGCGGGATCGACTCCGCCTCCGGGGACGCCGTCCACGGAGACAACCATCGACACCGTGCCCGAGGTGCTCTCGACGTGGTCGATGCCGACCTCGTCCTCGGCCTGAGCGGGCGAGGCGAACGCGAGGAGCGAGGTGGTGACCAGACCGGCGGAGATCAGGGTCGCCCGCGCCCGAGCAGGGCAGGTCATCATCGAAGCGCTCCCCCGGTCGCGAAGATGGACCCGTCGATCTTGACTCCGTGGTCCGCCAGGTGCTGCATGAAGCGCGGTCGCAGGCCCATCGACTTGAGGTGGCCCTGGAACTTGCCGTGCTCGTCGGTCCCGGCGCTGTAGTCGAACAGGAAGACGTCCTGGGTGGTGACGATGTCGCCCTCCATGCCCACGATCTCGGTGATGGCGGTGATCCGGCGCGTCCCGTCCTTGAGACGGGTCTGCTGGATGATCAGGTCGACGGCGCTGGCGACCTGCTCCCGGATGGCTCGGATGGGCAGGTCCATGCCGGCCATCAGCACCATCGTCTCGAGGCGTGCGAGTGCGTCACGGGGGGTGTTGGCGTGAAGGGTCGAGATGGAGCCGTCGTGGCCGGTGTTCATGGCCTGGAGCATGTCGAGGGCGGCCGCGTCGCGGATCTCGCCGACGACGATGCGGTCGGGTCGCATACGCAGCGAGTTCTTGACGAGGTCACGGATGGTCACCGCGCCCTTGCCCTCG
Organism: Nocardioides sp.; assembly: GCF_031422975.1. Taxonomy (GTDB): domain Bacteria; phylum Actinomycetota; class Actinomycetes; order Propionibacteriales; family Nocardioidaceae; genus Nocardioides. The sequence goes on from NZ_JANPEO010000580.1 coordinate 1,047, forward strand.
ATGTTCGAAGGACGCGACTCCAGCCGCAGCACGTGGTCCTGGTGCAGACGGAGCTCGGCGGCGTCCTCGATGGTGATGATGCGCTCGTCGTGGGGGATGAACGACGAGAGCACGTTGAGCGTGGTCGTCTTCCCCGAACCCGTACCGCCCGAGACGAGGATGTTCAGGCGGCCGCGCACGCATCCCTCGAGGAGGTCGGCGGCAGCCCGCGAGAGCGTGTTGAAGCTGATGAGGTCCTCGACGGTGTACGGGTCCTCGGAGAACTTCCGGATAGTCAGCTTGGAGCCGTCGAGCGCGAGCGGCGGAATGATGGCGTTGACACGGCTGCCGTCCGGCAGCCGGGCATCGACCATCGGGCTGGTCTCGTCGACGCGTCGGCCGATCTTGCTGACGATCTTGTCGATCGTGCGGCGCAGGTGGGCCTCATCGGCAAAGGACGCGTCGGTCTTGACCAGCTTGCCGCTGCGCTCGATGTAGATGTTGTTGTAGGCGTTGACCATGACCTCCGAGAGCTCGCCATCGCGCAGGAGCGGCTCGAGGGGGCCGTAACCGAGGATGTCGTCCGCGATCTCCTGGGACACGCGGGCGCGGTCCACCGACGACATCGGCTGGTCGGCATCGGCGAGCGCGGTCTGCAGCGCGACGTGCACCTGCTGCTCGAGCTCGGACTGGGTCATGTGCGCGTCGTACAGCTTGGGACCCAGGGCCTCGACGAGCCTGGCGTGCACGATGCGCTTCACGTCGGCGAACGCGTCGCGACCGGACTTCTTGCTTGCGGTCAGCGTGGCCAGGGTGTTGGCCGACGTGCCGGGTGTGTTGGCCGGAGTCGGCGACGGCGGCGAGGTCGGGTCCTCGGAGTCGTGGCCGGGCGCGCCGAGGTGCGAGGTCGGTGCAGCGGGCGCAACGTCCTGCGGCGAACGTGAACGATGCGCGGCGGCAATACGATCGCTGAGAGTCATGTCAGCCCCTCCTGAGGCGCAAGCGGGACCCGGAGGACTTGGTGCCCGCCGCATCCCTGTCGTCGGCCCTGATGAACGCCCGGGCGAAGGCGGTGATCGCCTTGCTGTTGGGGTGGGACGGGTAGGCGCGGACCAGGGCTTCTCCGCGGTTCACGGCCGAGAGCACCTCGCGACTCGACACGAGCGAGATGTCGGCCTTCAGGCCCAGCGTGGACTCGAACTCATCGGTCGTGAGGCCGACCCTGCCGTCGGCTCGGTTGAGCACGAACTTCCAGGTGTCGCGGGGGAAGTTGAGCAGGTCGAGCGTGCCTGTCGCGAGCTTGAGGCCTTTCAGCGCCGGGATGTCCAAGGTTGCGACCAGGATGATGGTGTCCGTGCGGTCCAGGGCAGTCAGCGCGTTGTCGTCGAACACACCGGACGTGTCGACGACGACGAAGTCGAACATGATCTTGAGGGTGTCGATCATCTTGCCGATGTCGACGGCAGTGGCGTGGTCGGGGGAGTCCAGCCGCACCGGGGCCGCCACGATGGCCAGCCTGTCGGAGTGACGCGTCAGGATCGACTCGATGGCTCCCTCGTCGATCATGCCGTTGAAGGCGACCAGGTCGTTGATCGTCCGGGGGGGCGTCAGCTGCAACATGATTGCCACGTCGCCCGAGTTGACGTCGAGGTCGATCAGGCAGACCCGCTGACCGGCGTCGCTCAGCGCCATGGCCGTGTTGACCGCGATCAGGCTCTTGCCGACTCCGCCCTTGGTGGAGAAGACGGTCAGGACCGTGCCCTGGGGGACGTCGGCGGCCGCCTGAGCGGCGGCCACGTCGGCCTTGGCCTGTGCCATCGCCGAGCTCGCAGCGGCCTGCGACTCGATCTCCAGGGCCTTGGCGATCTCGCTGGCGACCGACCGGGCGCGGTGCACGGCCGTGGTGATGCCGGCCAGGTCGTTGGCCTCGACGACCTCGCGCATGCCGCTGCGCAGAGCCGTGGTCAGCACCTCGTGATCGATCGTGCGCCGCAGCAGGATCACACCGAGGTCGGGCCGGTGGACACGGGCCCACTTGGCGAAGGACATCGCCGCGTCGACGTCGACGGAAGGACCGATGACCACGGCGAACTCGTGTGGACTTGCCGCGATGTGCGCGTCGAGCTCCGCCACGGTCTTGAACGCGACCGATCCGTGCAGCATCGTCTGCACGATGTTCAGCTGCCCGGCGTCGGGCTCGAGGATCGCGGTCACGGCACGTTCCGGAAGGCTTCGGGGATCACGTCTGTTGCCGTGACGCCCGGGTTGTCGCTCACGGCCGACTCGTCAGAGAGCAACGCGAAGGACACGTCGCTGTTGCGGTCTGCGAAGACCAGCTTCTCGGCCTGCTCCTGGGTGACCGCCACCGTGAGGATCGTGCGCGGGACCTCGGTCGTCTCGGAGCCGTCGTCGGTCTTGGTCGTCTTGGACGTGATGCTGGTCGTGCCGACACCGACTACCTCCACCGAAGGCAGGAGGAGGCGCGTGTACTGCGGCAGCTTCACCTCGCCGCCACTTGCGTCATAGAGCACGGGGTCGGCCGAGACGAAGATCGCCACCGTGGACCCCGGATTGACGAAGCCGGCTACGCGTTCGGAGTCGGTCAACTCGACGGACACGGCGAGCTTGTCGTCGGGGATCACCAGGCCGTCGGCGTCACCCAGGTTGCCGAACTTGCGGGCGATGATCTGTTCGCCGGGGTAGATGGTGCCGATCGCCACCAGCTCGGAGATCGACGAGGTGGACGACAGGGCGCCTTCGACGACGTCCTCGCGGCGCACCTGCTTCTTCTCGAACTTGCCGGCCTCCTGAGCGGCGGCCACGTCGTCGCCGACCTCGATCACCTCGGTGGCCGAGAGCACCTCGACGAGCTCCTGGCCCTCGGTGGCTCGCTTGTCGATGCCTTGCACGTACAGCACGATGATCGCCGTTCCGAGAAGGGAGATCAGCACGGCGACGATGAGGAGGACGGAACGGCGAGCCATGGGGGCGATCCTTCGCAGTCAGAAATTCCAAGGGCTTCTTCTGGGAAAGCTCAGGGCTGTCGGCGAGCGTGGACGCATCCCGCCAGGCGGCCTCGGGGAGGACCCAGATTCCACCCCAGGCGCAGAATCTAGGGCCCTCTGGGGCGGCGTGTGGGCTAAACCGAACAAACGGCCCATAGGTAGTGTTCACACCACCCGAAATGACTAGACGGGCCCTGGTTCGAGTGGTTCGAACGTGCGGTGGCCGGAGCGTCGCGAAGCAGTTCGGTAACGATTTGTCAGGTGACGTAGAGGGCTTCGACGTCTTGTCGGAACTCGCGCATCACCACGTTGCGCTTGAGCTTGAGGCTCGGCGTCAGGTGACCGCCCTCCTCGGTCCACTCGTCGGTGAGGATCGTGAACTTACGGATCGCCTCGGCGCGCGAGACCGACTTGTTGGCTTCCTCCACGGCGCCCTCGATCTCGGCCAGGAGCTGCGGGTCGTCGAGGTTGTTGTGCAGGTTTGCGGACTTGCCGTGTGCTTCGGCCCAGGCGGGGAAGGACTCGCGATCGATGGTCACCAGGGCCGCGATGAACGGCTGGCCGTCGCCGACGACGATGCACTGGTCGATCAGCATGTGGGCACGGAGTCGGTCCTCGAGCACCGCTGGGGCGACGTTCTTGCCGCCCGCCGTCACCAGGATCTCCTTCTTGCGGCCGGTGATCCGGACGAACCCCTCGTCGTCCACCTCGCCGACGTCACCGGTGCGGAACCAGCCGTCCTCGAAGACCTCGGCGGTTGCTGCCTCGTTGTCCCAGTAGCCACTGAAGACCTGGCCGCCCTGGAAGAGGAGCTCGCCGTCATCGGCGACGCGCACGGCGGTGCCGGGGATCGGGCGCCCGACGCTGCCGATCTTCTGCGCATCGGGGAGGTTGACGGTCAGCGCGGCCGTGGTCTCGGTCAGGCCGTAGCCCTCGAGCACCACGACGCCGATGCCACGGTAGAAGTGACCCAGCCGTTCACCGAGCGGGGCGCCGCCGGAGACGGCGTGGCAGCAGTTGCCTCCCAGTGCCGCCCGCAGCTTGGCGTAGACGAGCCTGTCGAAGAGGGCGTGTCGGGCCCGGAGCCGGATCGGCACCCGGCCCTTGTCCTGAGCCCGTGAGAAGGCGATGGCGGTCTCGGCGGCCCGGTCGAAGATCTTGCCGCGCCCGTCGGCCGTGGCCCGCTGGGACGAGGTGTTGAAGACCTTCTCGAAGACGCGCGGTACAGCCAGGATGAAGGTGGGCTGGAAGACCTCGAGGTCGCCCAGCAGGTGCTTGATGTCGGCGCTGTGCCCGAGGCGCACGCGCTTCTTGATGGCGCCGACCTGGATGATCCGCGCGAACACGTGGGCCAGCGGCAGGAACAACAGGGTCGAGGCGCCCTCGGTGGCGAAGAGCTCGTCGAGCTCGTGGGTGGCCACGCCCAGCTCGAACATGAAGTTGCCGTGGCTGAGCATGCAGCCCTTGGGGCGCCCCGTGGTCCCGCTGGTGTAGATCAGCGTCGCCAGGTCGTCCGGCGTGGTCGCCGTACGACGCGCTTCGAGAGCCTCGTCGGAGATGTCCTCGCCGAGCATGCCGAGGACACCGATGGCGTTGTCGTCGAGGGACCACACGTGGTTGAGGGCCGCACCGGACCCGGCGTCGCGCGCCTCGCGGATGCGGGCCAGGTGGTCGGCGCCCTCGGCGACGACGGCCCTGGCGCCCGAGTCCTGCAGGATCCAGCCGATCTGCTCGGCCGACGAGGTCTCGTACACCGGAACCGTCGCGGCGCCGGCAAACCAGATGGCGTAGTCGAGAAGGGTCCACTCGTAGCGGGTCTTGGAGATCAGCGCGACGCGGTCGCCGGCCTCGATGCCGGCGGCCATCAGGCCCTTGGCGACGGCGCTCACCTCAGTCAGGAACTCCGCGGCCGTGACATCGGTCCAGCCCTCACCGGTGTTACGACTGAAGACCACCGTGTCAGCGGCCTCGTGCGCATTGCTGACGACGTCATCGGTGAGGTTGCCCAGCGTGGGGATGTCGATCGTCAAGGGGGTGGCGAACTCGCGCACGTGCAAATCTCCTAGCTGCGGCCGAATGCCGGGACGAGCATAGGCGTTCGCTCCTTGTACGCCGCATAGCCCGGCAGTTCGTTCAGCAGCAACGCTTCCTCGCGGCGTGCTCGCAACACCTGGAAGACCACGAGCGCCCCGGCGACCACCCAGGGTCCGGGGCCTGTGGTCGCAAGGCACAGGCCGACGACGTTGAGGAGCTCAGCCGCGTACAGCGGGTGGCGCACCAGCGAGTAGGGCCCGTGACTGATCACTTCGCGTGCCTGGGGCACCACACTGATGTTGGTGCCGAGCGCACCCAGGGCCCACAGCATCGCGGCGAGGCCGAGGCAGAGCACCACGGCCGCGATTCCCGCAAGAGAGCCGCCTTCGCGGAAACCGTCGCGAGAGACGAGAGGAATCGCGAACGGCGCACCGGTGCCGAGGAACGCGACGAGCCAGGAACTCCATCGAAGATCCGTCCGGGTGCTGGGGGAGCGGCGGAGGTAGGCCCAGATCAGCAGCACGTAGAACGCCATCGTGAGCACGGTGGTGATCGCTGACAACGGATGACTGAGCGGATGGGTCCCCGCCAGCCGGACGGCGTTGACGCTCAGCATGATCGCGAAGAGCGTCACGGCCACGACGCGCCCGAGGTCGATGCGGGCAGGGTTTTCGCCCACGGGGCACTCCTCTTGCTGGGGAACTCGAACGCCGAAACCCTAGTGGCGCGGATCGCATCCGCGCTTCGTTTCGGGTTGACGAGGCGTCCGGTAGGTTCATCCCATGGCCGAACAGACCACCTCGTCGATCGTGATCGACGCCCCGCCCGCCGCCGTGATGGCGGTGATCG
>NZ_JANPEO010000581.1:0-5230 GCF_031422975.1 Nocardioides sp.
AACGTCACCGGCATGCCGGCCATCTCGCTGCCCCTGCACTGGACGTCCGACGGGCTGCCCGTCGGCGTGATGCTGGCCGCGCGACCGGCGCAGGAGCAGCTGTTGGTCGCGGTCTCGGCCCAGCTCGAGGCGGTTGCCCCGTGGGCGCACCGGCGCCCGCCGGGCTGGTGACGTCGCGGCTCAGGCGAACCAGGTCGGTGCGGCGGCGGTGAACGCCGAGCGACCCAGGGAGCCGACCTCCGCCGGGATCGTCGCGAGCACCGGCAGGTTGGTCACCCGGGGGAGGTCGACGAGGTTGGTCTCCTCGGCCAGCCCGGGGTGCGAGGGCCAGGACCCGATGACGAGCCCGGCCGGCTCGATGCCCCGCGCCCGGAGGGCGCCCACCGTCAGCTCGCTGTGGTTGAGCGTGCCCAGGCCCGCGGCGACCACGATGACCACCGAGGCCGAGAGAGCATCGGCCAGATCGAGGATCGTGCCGTCGGCGGAGTCGAGTCGCACCAGCAGTCCGCCGGCGCCTTCGACGATCACCGTGTCGAAGTCCTCGGCGAGACGGCGGATCCGGGACGCGTGCTCGGCCACCGTCGGCAGCCGGACTCCGGCCAGCCGGGCAGCGCTGTCGGGCGCGAGCGGATCCGGCAGGCGGACGAACTCGCTGACCTGGCAGCCCGCCAGGCGGCGTACGTCGTCGACGTCACCGACCTCGCCCGGCAGCACGCCCGTCTGGACGGGCTTCACCACGATCACGGAGCCCGGGGCGCGCGCGGCGAGCGCCGCGGTCGCGACGGTCTTGCCCACGTCCGTGCCCGTGCCGGTGACGACGAGGATCACCGGTGCGCCTCGACGACCTTGGCCAGGACACCGGTGGCGCGCGCCCAGTCGTCGTCGGGAACGCCCGCGTTGGTGGTGATGCGCAGCCGCGAGATGCCGTCCGGCACCGACGGCGGACGGAAGCAGCCGACCCGCACCCCGTGCTCGAGGCACTCGGCCTGGGCGGCCAGCGCGACGTGGGGAGAGGCCATCGGCACCGAGAGCACGGCGCCCGCCGGGGGTTCGACGGCGAGCAGCCTCGACAGCTCGGCGACCCTGGTGGCGATGCGCGACGCCAGGTCGGGCTGCGAGCACAGCACCCGTAGCGCGGCGAGCGCTCCGCCGGTCGCCGCCGGGTTCAGCGCCGTGTCGAAGATGAAGGGCCGGGCGCGGTTGACCAGGTGGTGGATCAGGGCGGGGGAGCCGAGCACCGCGCCACCTTGCGCGCCGAGCGACTTGGACAACGTGGCGGTCACGACGACGTGGGGCGCCGAGGCGAGCCCGAGCGACTTGACCACGCCTTCGCCGGCCGGCCCTGCGACCCCGAGCCCGTGGGCCTCGTCGACGATCAGCAGCGCATCGTGTCGGGCGCACACGGCCGCCAGCTCGGTGAGAGGGGCGGCGTCGCCGAGCACCGAGTAGATCGACTCGGCCAGCACGATCGCGCGTCGACCGCCGGCTGCGGCCAGCGCTGCCGCGACGGCATCGACGTCGCCGTGCGCGGTGACCGCGATCTCGGCGCGCGAGAGCCGGGCGGCGTCGATCAGCGAGGCGTGGATGTGGGCGTCGGAGACGAGCAGGGTGTCGCGGTCGGCCAGCGCGGTGACGGCCGCGAGGTTGGCGTGGTAGCCGGTCGACAGCACCAGCGCGGCGGGCTGGCCCAGGAAGGCGGCAAGCTCCCGCTCGAGGGTCTCGTGCAGGGCGAGGGTCCCGGTCACGAGCCGCGAGGCCCCGGCTCCGGCGCCCCACGTGCGGGCGGCATCCGCGGCCGCGGCCACGACCGACGGGTGCCGGCTCAGCCCGAGGTAGTCGTTGCCGGCGAGGTCGATGACGTCGTCGTCGGGTCCACGGGGCCGCAGCCGGCGGGTCAGACCGGCCGCATCACGGCGTACGGCCTCGTCCGTCAGCCACGTCTCCCAGCCACCCATCAGCCGACCTCCGCTGCCGTGAGCATCGCCGCGCAGATCGTGTCGATCTCCTCGTCGGTGCAGATGTAGGGCGGCATCGTGTAGATCAGGTCGCGGAACGGTCGCAGCCACACGCCGGCCGCCAGGGCAGCGTCGCTCGCGGTGACCACGTCGACGCGGTGATCGAGCTGGATCACGCCGACGGCCCCGATGGTGCGTACGTCGACCACGCCGGGCAGCGTGGCGGCTGCGGCGAGTCCCGTGGTCAGGCGGTCGTTGATGTTCCTGATCGTGCTCTGCCAGTCGCTCCGGAGCAACAGGTCGATGCTGGCGGACGCCACGGCGCAGGCAAGCGGGTTGGCCATGAAGGTGGGCCCGTGCATGATCACCCCGCCGGGCTCGATCTCGCCCGCGATCGCGGCAGTGCACAGCACGGCGGCGAGCGAGACGTAGCCGCCGGTCAGCGCCTTGCCCAGGCACAGGATGTCCGGCTTGACGTCGGCGGCGTCCATGGCGAAGAGGTGCCCGGTCCGGCCGAAGCCGGTGGCGATCTCGTCAAAGATCAGCACGAACCCGTGCCGGTCCGCGATCTCCCGGAGGACCGTCAGGCACTCGGCGGGATAGGGGTGCATGCCGCCCGCGCCCTGGAGGAGAGGCTCGACGATCACCCCGGCGACGGCGCCGGCATGCTCGGCGGCGAGCACGCGCATCGCGTCGGCCCACTGGTCGATCGGTTCGCCGACCGCGGGCGGCTGGGGCCCGAACACCTGCTGGGGCAGCACCCCCGTCCACAACGTGTGCATGCCGCCCTCGGGGTCGCACACGCTCATCGCGTCGAAGGTGTCGCCGTGGTAGCCGCCACGCACGGTGAGGAAGCGGGTCCGGCCGGGCCGCGCCTGCATCGCCATCTTCATGGCGACCTCCACGCTGACCGACCCGCTGTCCGCGAAGAACACGTGTGGCAGGCCGGTGAGGGAGACCAGCGTCTGGCCCAGGCGGATCGCCGGCTCGTGCGTCAGCCCGCCGAACATGACGTGCGAGAAGTCGTCGAGCTGTCGGCGTACGGCCTCATCGAGCACCGGGTGCCGGTAGCCGTGGATGGTCGCCCACCACGACGACATGGCGTCGATGGTGTTCCGCCCGTCGATCTCGAGCAGGGCGCCCGAGGCCCCGGTGACGAGGCGCGTCGGGGTCGGCGCGGTGAGCGAGGTGTACGGGTGCCAGAGGTGGGCGCGATCCCAGTCGAGCAGGTCGACCATCAGGCGTTGGCGGCGACGTCTGTCCCCGCGCCGCGGCGACGGATGGCCGGGTCGTGCGAGTGACCGGCGGCGATCTGCGCGTCGTGCTCGTCGCTGCCCAGCACCACGAAGCCGTTGTCGCGGATCAGCTCGAGGTCGGTCTCGGCAGCCTGGCCCTCGGAGGTGAGGTAGTCGCCGAGGAAGATCGAGTTGGCGACGTGGAGGGCGAGTCCCTGGAGGGAGCGCAGGTGCATCTCACGGCCACCGGCGATCCGGACCTCCCTGTCGGGGCACACGAAGCGCGCCATCGCGAGGATCAACAGGCAGCGGGTGGGGTCGAGCTCCCACGTGTTCTCGTATGGCGTGCCGTCGAACGGCATCAGGAAGTTGACCGGGATCGAGTCGGACTCGAGCTCGCGGAGCGCGAACAGCGCCTCGACGAGCTGCTCGTCGGTCTCGCCCAGGCCGGCGATCAGGCCGGAGCAGGGGGACAGGCCGGCCGTCTTGGCCTTGGTCACGGTGTCGACGCGGTCGGCATACGTGTGGGTCTGCACGATCTTGTCGTGGTGCGACTCGGCGGTGTTGATGTTGTGGTTGTAGGCATCGACGCCGGCGTCCTTGAGCCGCTCGGCCTGGCCCTCCTTGAGGAGCCCCAGGCAGGCGCAGACCTCGACGCCGGGGTTCTCGCCCTTGATGGCCCCCACCATCTCGGTCACCTTGTCGATGTCCTTGTCGCTGGGGCCGCGGCCGCTGCTGACCATGCAGACGCGGGTGGCGCCGCCCTTGAGGCCGGCCGCGGCCTGCTCGACGGCCTCGTCGGTCTTGAGCCAGGAGTACTTCAGGATCGGTGCCGTCGAGCCCAGGGACTGCGAGCAGTAGTTGCAGTTCTCCGCGCACAGGCCCGACTTGAGGTTGACGAGGTAGTTGACCTTGACCGTGTTGCCGAAGTGGGCGCGGCGCAGGCGTCCGGCCGCCGCCACCACGTCGAGCAGCTCGTCGTCGTGCGCCCGCAGCACCGCAAGCGCGTCGTCCTCCGTGGCGGGCTTTCCGGCAAGGATGCTGGTGGCGAGCTCGTCGAACGTCATGGGAGAAGTATGCCGACCTGTCGACGATCCGGGGCGGGTGGTCCATCTACTTCCGGGTAGGTCAGGCGGACGGGTCCACGTCGGCGCCGTGCAGCTCGGCGAGGAGGACGGCGCCCGCGAGGTCGAGCTTCGTCCGCCGCAGCAGCGCCGAAGCCAGGTCGACCCCGTCGAGCGAGGCCCCTCGGAGGTCGGCGCCGTCGAGCTTCGTCTCCCGCAGGAGAGCCCGGTCGAGCTGCGCTCTGGTGAGGACGGCGAAGGACAGGTCGCTCATCGACAGGTCCGCCTCGCGGAGGTCGACGCCGCTGAGGTCGACCTTGCTCATGTTGGTGCCGCGGATCGTGACGGACTGCCACTGACCGCCGCGCACCGTCAGCGGTCGCATCGTGCAGTCGGCGAAGACCGTCCCGACGAGCTTGCAGCCGTCGAGCGTGGCGTCGAAGAACGTGGAGCGGCGGACGTCGCAGGCCACGAACGCAGTCGAGGTGTGCACGCTCGATCCGAACGAGCAGTTGTGGAACGTGCACCGCTCGAACGTCGCGCCGGAGGTGGTGGACTCGCCGAAGTCGACGCGCGTGAAGGTGCAGTGCACGAAGCGGGCGGCTCCCAGCTCCTCGGCGTACCAGTCGTCGTCCTTGAAGTCCCGGCCCTCGGCGGTCATGGGCACGGAGGCCGAATCGGTCACGGTGGCCACGCTAACGCGGTGGAGCCTCGCGTGCCGCCGGTAGGGTCGGGCGCGTGATCGCGTCGCATGCCCACCGCTTCATCTTCCTGAAGACTCGCAAGACGGCGGGCACGAGCGTCGAGATCGCCCTGTCCAAGGTGTGCGGTCCGGACGACGTGATCACCCGGATCAGCCCCGAGGACGAGGAGCTGCGTCAGAGCGCGGGTGGTCGCGGACCCCAGAACCACGAGTCGCCGCCGCTCCCGCGTCAGGCGTTCAACCACATGAGCGCACGGGCCGCGCGCGAGGTCG
>NZ_JANPEO010000582.1:0-2160 GCF_031422975.1 Nocardioides sp.
GCACCAGCGGTGCGCAGACATGCTAGTTGACTAGGATTTCGCCCATGCCGGACCTCCTGCTACTCCCCCACCACGACGGATCACCGGCCTACGTCGACAATGAAGCGCCCCGACTCGGCGACACCGTCACGGTCCGGATGCGCAGCCACACCGACGACCCGATCGACGACGTCTGGCTGCGCACGACGTACGACGCGGAGCCGGTCTATCTCGCGACGCGCCGGAGCGCAGACGGGCCCACGGCCTGGTGGGAAGCCGACCTCCTCGTGCACAACCCGGTCACGCACTACCGCTTCCTGATCGTCCGCGCCGACGGCCAGGAGTGGCTGGGCGGCAACGGCCTGGCCGACATCGACCTCCCGGATGCCGCCGACTTCAAGCTGACGTCCTACGCACCGGCCCCGGACTGGTCGCGTGACGGCGTCATCTACCAGATCTTCCCGGACCGCTACGCGCGCTCGGCTGCGGCCGACGAGCGCCCGACCCCGCCCTGGGCGCTCGCCGCGCAGTGGACCGACACCGTCGTCTTCGAGGGCAGCGACCCGCGCACGCCCGCGCAGTTCTTCGGCGGCGACCTCGACGGCATCACCGAGCACCTCGACCACGTCGAGCGGGTCGGCGCCGACATCGTCTACACGACCCCGGTCTTCCCCGGCGAGAGCAACCACCGCTACAACGCCACCACCTTCGACGAGGTCGATCCGCTGCTGGGCGGCGATGCGGCCTACCAACGACTGAGCCAGGCGGTGCACGCGAGAGGCTGGCGCATCCTCGGCGACCTGACCACCAACCACACGGGCGACACGCACGAGTGGTTCCGGACGGCACAGGCCGATCCCGAGTCGGTGACGCGGACGTTCTACTACTTCAACCACGACGGCTCCTACGCCAACTGGATGGGCCACGGCACGCTGCCGAAGGTCAACCACGGCGACCCCGACCTGCGCTCGGCGATGGTCGAGGGACCCGACTCGATCGTGGGGCGCTGGCTGCGGCCGCCCTACGACGTGGACGGCTGGCGCATCGACGTCGCCAACATGACCGGCCGCCTCGGCGCGCTCGACGTGGCGCACGAGGTGGCCCGCGCCGTACGCCGAACGGCCGAGTCGCTGCGCGAGGACCCGCTCGTCATCGGCGAGCACAACCACGACGCGTCCGGCGACGTGGACGGGGACGGCTGGCACGGCACCATGAACTACTCCGGCTTCTCGTGGCCGGTGTGGTCGTGGCTGCGGTCGGAGGACACGACAGCGCGGGCGTTCGGGCGGCCGGTGCAGGTGCCGCGACGCGGTGGCCCGGCCGTCGTCGAGACGTTCCGTGCCTGGCAGGGCGCGCTCGGCTGGCAGGCCACCACCTCGAGCTGGAACATCCTCGGCTCGCACGACTCCGCCCGCATCCGCACGATGGTCGGGTCTGCCGAGGTCCACCGCGTGGCTGCGGGCCTGCAGTTCACGATGCCCGGTGTCCCGATGCTGTTCGCCGGCGACGAGCTCGGCCTCGAAGGCGTCATCGGCGAGGACTCCCGCCGCCCGATGCCGTGGTCCTCGGAGGACGACTGGGACACCGCGACCCTGGACACCTACGCGGCGCTGGCGCGCGTACGCCGCTCGCGCGCCGCGCTCCGTCGCGGCGGCCAGCGATGGGCCTACGTCGACGACGACACCATCGCCTTCGTGCGCGAGCACTACGACGGGTCCGTCCTCGTGGTCGCGCGCCGGGCCGCGGGTCCGTGCTTCGAGCTGCCGCTGATCCTCGGCGAGCACCTCCTGGGGACCGAGCGCGGAGCACCCGTCACGAACGGACCGGGCGTGATCTCGGCGTCCGACGGTCCTCGCCTGGACATCTGGTCCCTCGGGTAGGACGCCTCGCTGTCAGCTCGACACGACCAGCACGGGCGTGGGGGCGATCGAGACGTCGACGCGGTCCTGGGGCGCCAGGCCGACCGCCAGCGACGACGGCAGCTGGGCCATCAGCGCGTCCCCGGCGTCGGTCATGATGTGCACCCGCGAGATCGGGCCGAGGAAGCCGACCGAGACGACCGATGCCGTGCCGGCGGCAGCCGCCGTGACCGACACCGACTCGGGGCGAACCATCGCGGTGCCCGTGCCCGAGGTGATCGACGTACCGATGACGGGCACCGACGCACCCAGCACCTCCGCG
>NZ_JANPEO010000583.1:0-1681 GCF_031422975.1 Nocardioides sp.
CCGACCGCGATGTCGGCGCCGTCCAGGGCGGCCACCAGAGCAGGAACCATTTCCGGCGGGTGGGAGAGATCGGCATCCATCTGGACGACCGTTGCGTAGCCGTGATCGAGGGCCCAACCGAACCCGGCGCGATACGCCGCACCGAGCCCCAGTTTCTCGCCTCCGGCGAGCAGGAAGAGGCGACCGTCTTCGCGGGCCGCCTCCCGGATCCGTTCGGCCGTTCCGTCGGGGCTCTGGTCGTCAACGAACAGGACGTGCGCTGTCGGCGACGACTGCCGGACGCGGTGGAGCAGGTCGTTGATGTTGTCGGCTTCGTTGTAGGTGGGAATGACGATGACCGTCTGTCGGCTGCGGGTCATGGTTGTTCTTGGGGTGGGGTTCACGGGACGGGTGCCGCGTCGGTGGCGGCATTGAGTGGTGTCAGCTGGTGGAAGACGTGGCTTCCGTCGACGACGGCCACGTCGCCGTAGTGCGCGGACAGTGCGGCGCTTGCGGTGGATGCGTCTATTCCCCAGGCGTCGAGGCCCGCTCCGGTGGTTACGACCCAGTCGGGGCGCGACGAGCTGGCCAGGAGACTCGTCAACTCGGCCAAGTGCGGATCGCGCACCTTGACAGGCAGGCTCCAGAGCTCGGGGTAGGGACTGCTGAGCCCGCTGGCTTGCAGGATGTTGGGGTGCCCGTAGGCGATCACGGCGGTGTCGCCGCGCCGGGTGTGTGCCGAGAGCCACGAGGCGACGAGATCGCCTCCACCGAACGTGGACGGCCTCGCGCCGAGGACGCCGATCGCCACGAGGCTCGCCACCGTGGCGTAGCCCAGCACAGCCAGCAGCGAGGCTGGCACCGGTCGCGGCGAACGCACCGGGGGCACGTCGACGGCCTTGCTGGTGCTGGCGCAGACGGCGGCCACGGCCAGGACGAGACCGGGCAGCAGGACAAGCAGGTAGTGCAACCAGTAGCTCCCGCCGGCGACCACCGAGACGGACTCCCAGCCGAGGAGCGCGAGTGCGGGTGGACGCAGGTCCATGCCCCCGGGTGCGGCTCGTCTGCGCAGCCGTAGCGCGAACAGTACGACGATGGCCGGGGCGCCGCTGATGGCCAGAGAGGCCAGAACGTTGACCAGCCGTGCTGAGGTGGCTGGGCTGGCGGAGGAGTTGATGACCGCGGAGGCGTCGATGCGGAAGGTCACGACTGCCTCCCACAGCCCGGGCAGGGTGGTTCCCAGGGTGAGGGCGTGGGCGAGGACCAGGCTCACGCACACGACCGCCCCTGCGACGACGGCTGCCACCTCGCGGCCGGCGAACGCGACTCCTCGGTGTCGGGCGGTTCCGATCGCCAGCACCGCTGTCAGGACCAGGGCGTCGACTTCGTTCTGCTTGACGAGTACGGCGGCTGCCGCCGCTGCCCCCGCGGTGAACAGGATCCATGTGGCGGACCTGGGGGTGGTCGCGGCCCGGGCGTGTAGTACGCGCTCGGTGCTGAGCAGGACCAGCGTGACGGCGATGAGTTCGCCGTTGATCTCCATGGCTCCGAACAGCGGGTTGACCAGGAAGAGTGCGGCAGTCCCGGCCGTCAGGATGGGTGTCCAGATCGACGCGTGACCCCGTGGCACTGCCAGGGCACCGATGCGGCCGGCTAGGACGACCGAGAGCGCCACCAACCCAGCGCCGAGCAGGCGCAGCGC
>NZ_JANPEO010000584.1:0-10734 GCF_031422975.1 Nocardioides sp.
CGACTTCAGTGCCTTCGTGTTCAAGGTGCAGTCCGGGATGAACGCCGCGCACCGTGACCGGATGGCCTACGCCCGCATCGTGTCCGGGACCTTCGACCGCGGCATGGTCGTCACGCACGCCGCGACCGGTCGGCCCTTCGCGACGAAGTACGCCCAGGCCGTCTTCGGTCGGGAGGTCACCTCGATCGAGCACGCCTACCCCGGTGACATCGTCGGCTTCGTCAACGCCCAGGCGCTGCGCGTGGGTGACACGGTGTACGCCGGCGAGCCGATCGAGTTCCCGCCCGTTCCGACCTTCGCGCCGGAGCACTTCATGACCGCGTCAGCGACCGACATCGGCCGCTACAAGCAGTTCCGCCGCGGCATCGAGCAACTCGACCAGGAGGGCGTGGTCCAGGTGCTGCGCTCGGACCTCCGCGGGGACCAGAGCCCGGTGCTCGCCGCCGTCGGGCCGATGCAGTTCGAGGTCGTGCAGGAGCGCATGTCCAACGAGTTCAACTCGCCCATCCGGCTCTCGCCGCTCGACTACAAGGTGGCTCGCCGCACCGACGCCGAGGGCGCGCTCGCCCTCCGTGGCGGTCGCGGGGTCGAGGTGCTTCAACGCTCCGACGGCACGCTGCTCGCGATCTTCACCGACCAGTGGCGGGCTATGGCCACGGCCCGCGACAACCCGGACGTGATGCTCGAGGCGCTGGCCGCCGGCTGAGGCACACAGCGGACCGAGGTGCCAGCAGGGAGTCGTTGGCCGGTAGGCGGGGACTGCAAGGATCCGACCATGCGCGCATACGTCGGCTCCTCTCCAGGAGGAGAGGCGACCAACCTCGCGCTCGGCCACGTGCTCGCACGACAGGCCGACCGCGATGACTCGTTCGAGGCGCTGCACGTCTACCAACCGCCGGGTCGCGCGGCCGTCTTCGGTCGGCGCGAGACCCGGTCGCCGGGATTCCCGGCCGCGGTCCGAGCAGCCAGGGACGCCGGCTTCGAGCCGCTGATCAGGGCGACCGGCGGCCGCGCCGTCGCCTACACGGAGCAGTCGGTGGTGGTGCACCACGTGCGCCACGACAAGGAACCCATCGGCGGGCACGACGCGCGCTTCGTCGAGTTCGGCCAGATGCTGGTCGACACCCTGCGGTCCCTCGGGGTGGCGGCCCAGCTCGGGGCGGTGCCGGGTGAGTACTGCCCCGGAGCCCACAGCGTCAACGCCCGGGGAGTTACCAAGCTCGTCGGTACGGCGCAACGCATCCTGCGCCAGGCGTGGCTCTTCTCGTCGCTCGTCGTGGTGGGGGATGAGACAGAGCTCCGGTCGGTGCTGACCGAGATCTACGGCCATCTCGGACAGCCGTTCGACCGCACGTCGGTGGGTTCGCTGTCCGCCGAGAACCCTGCGCTCGACGCGGGCGGCGTCGAGCGGGCGCTCCTGACGGCGCTCGCCGGAACCTCGCAGGCCCTGCCCGTCAGCGCACTCGGCGACCTGCTCGTCGAGGCGACCCACCTGGCCGACGACCACCGGGCCCGCGTCCATCCAGCCCCGGACGACTGAAGCTCAGGACGAGTCGGTCACCCGCTCGGCGAGGCGCGCGGCGGCGCGCGCCACGAGAGCGGCGGCTCCGGGATCGGCGGCAGCCTGCTCGGGCACGAGCCCGCCGAGCAGCGCTGCGGGCTGGGTCAGCCAGATCCACGCTCTCCACGGATCCATGCCGGCGGCCAGCAGGGGCTCCAGCACCGGCGCGAGATCCGGTCTCGGGTCACCGTCGGAGGTGATCTGGAAGGCGGGCACGAGCACCCGTCCCTCGTCGGAGACGACCAGCAGCCGGTGCAGGGACCCGGTCTTGTGGATCATGAAGCGGGCCGCGTCGATCGACGTCCCCCGCAGCGCGGCCAGTGTCTCGTAGGTGAACCACGCGCTGGCCAGCAACTCACCGCGCAGCCGCGCCTGCCGGGCGACCTGGACGAGAGAGACGGGTACGGCGAACGCCGGGTCGTCGCCCTCGGCGTGCAGGAGCGCATCGAGGGCCTCGAGCTGGTCCCCGGTCAGCCGTTCGCCGGTGGCCGGGTCGCTCC
The DNA here is from genome assembly GCF_031422975.1 of Nocardioides sp. Taxonomy (GTDB): domain Bacteria; phylum Actinomycetota; class Actinomycetes; order Propionibacteriales; family Nocardioidaceae; genus Nocardioides. Next base: position 2,062 of record NZ_JANPEO010000584.1, read on the forward strand.
ATACGGCACGACCGTGCTCATCGCGCTCGAACGTCGGCAGTCCGGCTGCGGCCAGGTGCGGGTCGAGGCCCAGGCCCTCGAGCCAGGCGGCGATGCGTTCACCCGTCGACGTCATGGGAGAAGCGTGCCGCACGGCTCAGGCGCGCCGGAAGGTGAGGTCGGGTGAGACCGCCGGGGTCATCGCTCGATGCGGATCCTGGCCCGGGCACTGTAGGGGGAGGTGCCGACGCCGTTGGTGGCCGCGACACGGAACGTGTAGCGGCCGGGCTCGAGGCGCTTGAAGACGGCCCTGCGCGCAGAGCCGGGTCTCGTCCGGTCCCTCCCACGGCTGATGTCGACGAGGTAGCCCGTGATCGGGCTGCCGTTGGCGCCCGCGCCCTTCCATCTGACGATCACCTCCGTGCCCCGGGCGAGAAGCGTGGGTGCCCTCATCCGAGCCGGTGCTCCGGCCGATTCCGCCGGCACCGAGGACGTGGTCGTGGTGGGTGTCGTGGTGGGAGGAGAGGTGGGAGGAAGGGTGGGAGGAAGGGTGGGAGGAAGGGTGGGTGTCGTGGTGGGCGTCGGCGCAGGCGGGTTGCTCACGACGGTGTCGGTGCTGCTGGCGTCGTTGCCCGGCACGGCGTCGAAGGCCGCGGTGGCGGCACGTGCGGTGACGTGGACTGTTCCGGGCGCGGAGGGCGCTCTGAGGTGCAGCGTCACCTGACGTGCGACGTCTCGGGCAGTCGTCCCCGCGGAACAGGTGAGCGTGCCCGAGCCGAGGGTGCAGGGCATCTGCGCCTCCACCGACTGGAAGCTCCCTGCCGACCACTCGAGCCTCAGGGTGGACCCGGGGGCCGCGTCGGGGCCGCTGTTGCCGAGTTGCGTGGTGTAGGCCAGATCCTCGAGGGGCGCACCGGTGGCCGGTCCGTCCAGCTGGGTGGACACGTCGGCCGACGTCACTGCTCTGCAGGAGGTGGTCCCGACCACGCAGGGCTGCCAGTCGACGGACGCCACGACCTCGGGGACGGGCGCGCACCCGAGGTCGGTGCAGACGCCACGCTCGCCCGGCTCGATCACCGTCGTGGGCATGCCACCACTTGCGGGCAGCGTCACGACGGCCGGGTCGCCGCCTGCACCCACGTTCACGGTCGCGGCCAGCCTCGAACCGTCGGGCGACCAGGCCACGCTCGTCCAGGACCTGCGGTCCTGGGTGAGGGGGACGACGGCCCCGGTGGCAACCGTGACGACGTAGATGTTCGCGAAGAACTCCGGGCCCGGGCCGCCGAAGCCGCCGACACAGTCGAGCGACGGGTCGGGCGGCACCAGGCTGCACGGCTGGGCGATGAACGCGATCTTCGTACCGTCCGGGGACCAGTCCAGCTCGTTAACGAAGCCATTGATGTCAACGACCTTCACCCGGTGGCCACCGGCGTCGATGAGCGAGATTCCTCCGCTCAGGTCGTCCGGATCCGACGAGGACGTGTTGTGTGACGAGCCGAAGGCGATCCGGTCGTCCTGAGGCGACCACCTAGCGATCCACTTGAACGTCGGGATGTTCGTCAGCTGGACCCGCCCGGTGCCGTTCGCAGCAATGCTCACGACCTGTTCGACCGCACCGCTCAGCGCGACGAACACGACCTTTGCTCCGTCGCGTGACCACGACGCCTTGATCGCCTCGCTCGAGATGGGTGTGCGCCCACTGCCGTCGCTGTCGAGGATCACCGTCGTCCCGGAGCCGCCGAACCCCGGCTGCTCCCACGCCAGGAGCCGGTTGCCGTCGGGTGACCACTCGGGCCGGAAGATGCCGTTGCCGCCGACGTTGGTCAGCCGGTGGCGTCCGGAGCCGTCCGGGTTGACCACGTAGATCTGGTGGTCGGGGGAGAACCCACCCGAACCACCGACGAAGGAGATCATGCCATCGAGGCCCGGCCAGGCCGCGTGAGCGGGCGGCGTGGCCGCAGGCGCGACGCCGACGAGGCCAATTAGGAGGGCACAGGCGGCGACCGCGAGACCTCTGGCCCGCTTCTGCATCGCGCCTCCAGACTCCATGGGCGTGACGGGCCCGGCGCGGCCGCGGACGCTGCCTCGAACGCTAGCGCCTGGCCAGGCCCGGCGTCATCCCCAAATCGGGTGGAGCCGATCGGGCCGGCACGGTGACAACCGGCGAATCCGGCCCCACCATTTACTTGATTAATTCAAGAAAAGCCGGGAGGGTGAACTCCGTGCCGATGCCTGCCGCCGAAGACCTCCTGCGAGCTACCGGCCTGCGAGTCACCCAGCCACGACTGGCGGTCCTGCGCGCCGTCGCGACCAGCCCGCACGCCGACACTGCGACGGTGCTCGGCGCCGTACGCACCGAGCTCGAGTCGGTGTCGCACCAGGCCGTCTACGACGTCCTCGACGCGCTGACCCGGACGGGGCTCGTGCGCCGCATCCAGCCGGCCGGCTCGGTCGCGCGCTACGAGCTGCGGGTCGGCGACAACCACCACCACGTGGTGTGCCGGGCCTGTGGCGCGGTGGCCGACATCGACTGCGTCGTCGGCAGCGCGCCCTGCCTCGACGCCTCCGACACACACGGCTTCGTCATCGACGAGGCGGAAGTCACCTATTGGGGCATCTGCCCCGCCTGCACCACCGCACCCTCCACTGCCAGCACCGATTGAAAGGGAACCCCATGCCTGACGACCTGCCCAACGACTCCGCCGAGTCGCTCGACACCGCGGACAAGACCCAGGCCAACGCCGAGGTCGGCGAGATGAACCAGGACGCACCGGCCGGCCAGTGCCCGGTGCTGCACGACGGATTGGCGCACCCCACGCAGGGAGACGCCAACAGTGCGTGGTGGCCCGAGCGGCTCAACCTCAAGATCCTTGCCAAGAACCAGCCGGTGCTGAACCCGCTCGGCGCGGACTTCGACTACGCCGCCGCGTTCGAGACGCTCGACCTGGGCGCCGTGAAGGCCGACATCACGTCGGTGCTGACGCAGAGCCAGGACTGGTGGCCCGCCGACTTCGGTCACTACGGCCCGCTGATGATCCGGATGGCCTGGCACAGCGCCGGCACCTACCGCGTCCAGGACGGCCGCGGTGGTGGCGGCACCGGCCAGCAGCGCTTCGCGCCGCTCAACTCCTGGCCCGACAACGGCAACCTCGACAAGGCCCGCCGCCTGCTGTGGCCGGTGAAGAAGAAGTACGGCAACGCGCTCTCGTGGGCCGACCTGATGATCCTCACCGGCAACGTCGCGCTGGAGTCGATGGGGTTCAAGACGTTCGGCTTCGCCGGCGGTCGCGTCGACGCCTGGGAGCCGGACGACGACGTCTACTGGGGCCCCGAGACCGAGTGGCTCGGTGGCGACAAGGGCGGACAGCAGCGCTACCAGGGCGACCGCGAGCTCGACAACCCGCTCGCGGCGGTCCAGATGGGCCTGATCTACGTCAACCCCGAGGGCCCGGAGGGCAACCCCGACCCGATCGCCGCGGCCCACGACATCCGCGACACGTTCAGCCGGATGGCGATGAACGACGAGGAGACCGTCGCCCTGATCGCCGGCGGCCACACCTTCGGCAAGACCCACGGTGCCGCCGACCCCGAGGCCAATGTCGGCCCGGAGCCCGAGGCAGCCCCCATCGAGACCGGCGGTCTCGGCTGGCTCAGCAAGTACAACTCCGGCGTCGGCAAGGACGCCATCACCTCGGGCCTCGAGGTGACCTGGTCCGACCGTCCGACCGAGTGGAGCAACCGCTTCTTCGAGATCCTGTTCGGCCACGAGTGGGAGCTCTCCAAGAGCCCCGCCGGTGCCTCCCAGTGGGTCGCCAAGGACGCCGAGGCGATCATCCCCGCCCCGGACGAGGGCGGCGCGAAGCGCAAGCCGACCATGCTGACGACCGACCTGTCGCTGCGGATGGACCCTGCCTACGAGGAGATCTCGCGCCGCTTCCTCGAGAACCCGGACCAGTTCGCCGACGCGTTCGCGCGGGCGTGGTTCAAGCTGACCCACCGCGACATGGGTCCGGTCAGCCGCTACGTCGGTCCGGAGGTCCCGACCGAGGAGCTGCTCTGGCAGGACCCGATCCCGGCGCCGTCGCACACCGCGTCCGCCGAGACGATCGCGTCGGTCAAGCAGCAGATCGCCGACGCCGGCCTGACGGTGAGCCAGCTCGTCTCGACCGCCTGGGCGGCCGCGTCGTCGTTCCGCGGCTCCGACAAGCGTGGCGGCGCCAACGGCGGTCGGATCCGCCTCGAGCCCCAGCGCAGCTGGGAGGTCAACGACCCGAAGCAGCTCGCGGGTGCCGTCGGCGTGCTCGAGGGCATTGCCGCCGGCGCGGACATCACCTTCGCCGACACCGTGGTGCTGGCGGGCAACGTCGGCGTCGAGCAGGCGGCGGCCGCGGCGGGCGTCACCGTCGAGGTGCCGTTCACCCCGGGTCGCGGCGACGCGACCCAGGAGCAGACCGACGTCGAGTCGTTCGCCTGGCTCGAGCCCAAGGCCGACGGCTTCCGCAACTACGTGCGCTCCGACGCCAAGCTGCCGGCGGAGTACCTCCTCGTCGACAAGGCCAACCTCCTCAACCTCAGCGCTCCCGAGCTGACGGTCCTGGTCGGCGGCCTGCGCGTGCTGGGTGCCAACACGGCCGCGTCCACCGACGGCGTGCTGACCGAGCGTCCCGGGCAGCTGACGAACGACTTCTTCGTCAACCTGCTCGACCTCGGCACGGTCTGGAGCCCGGCCGGCTCCAACGACCGGTTCGAGAGCAGCACGGGCGGCCGGGCCTGGACCGGCACACGTGCCGACCTGGTCTTCGCGTCCAACTCCGAGCTGCGCGCGGTCGCCGAGGTCTACGCCAGCGACGACGCGCAGGAGACGTTCGTGCGCGACTTCGTCGCCGCGTGGGTGAAGGTGATGGAGCTCGACCGGTTCGACCTGCAGGGCTGATCTCCGAACGCCGATCGGGTCGCGGGTGTCACAAACCGCGACCCGATCGGCGTCTGCTGGCCTCTGTCCGCGAATCCGAGCCTCGTGGCACGACCCGCTCACCGCCCGAGACGACTCCGGCCCACGGCGGTTGCTGGACCACTTGATCGCCCTCTGTCATGACCGCGGGACTGGCCGCGGAGGTGCTGGGCGTGCTGCAGGTCCCGTATGACGACGCCCCGACTCCGCGCTACCGAACAGTCGGGCTGGCTCATGACGAGATCTCCCGCCGTACTGTTCGGTAGCGCCACGCAGACGTCAGCCTCAGACGTGCCCGCTGAGCTGCGCCAGCCTGGTGGCCAGCGCATCGACCATCGCGCTCGCCTGCTTGGCCGAGATGGCGGACGTGCGGTCGCCACCCTGGCTGCTCACCGGCAGCACGTCCACCGAGAGCTTGGCGCCCCCGGCCAGCGCCCGCAGCTCGTCGAGCTTGTCACCGAACGGCGAGCCGCTCCCCGGCGAGTAGTAGTCGACGACGGCGTCCAGCTCATCGGCGTACAGGTCGGTCTTGGTCACCGCGATCACGAGCCAGACCGGACGGTCGCGGCGGACGGCCATCGACGCGATCCGGTGCGAGGTGATCGCCCAGTCCTCGAGCTCGACGGCGAGCTGTTCCTCGCGGGTGGCGCTCGCCGTGCCGGTGGTGCCGGCCGTCCGCCGCGGGGTGGCGTGGCCGTTGGCGACGACGTGGATCACGCCGTCGACCGGCTCGTCGTGGAAGACCTCGTCGAGCGCGCCCAGCCGGGTGGCGGCGTTGTCTCCCGGGACCACCAGGAAGCGGAAGCCGTGCAGTCGAGCCGAGCGGCGGGTGCGGCGTTCCATCACCGCCGAGCCGACCTCGGTCACACGGTTGCCGGAGGCACGCCGAGAGAGCCGGTCGGCCAGGTGAGACTTTCCGACGCCGGTCATCCCGGTCACGGCGACGATCGGATAGCGGCGGCGGAACAACCGGCCCACCCGTTCGGGGGCAGCGGACAGTCCGGTGAGCAGTCCGCCGGCGATCGTCGCGCCGAGGGCAGTGCGACCCGAGCTGGGCAGGATCGTCCGGATGCGGGTGGTGGTGCGGGACAAGGGGCCTCCTCGGCCGGTGGTCAGCGTGACGCGAGCCTACGTTCCACCGCGACACGCGGGACGTGGGGAGCCGTGCGCGCACTGGCGCCTCAGGCGCGTCGGACTCGCAGCACGCAGTCGGCGTGGTGGTGGGCGCCGGGTCCCTCGGGCGCCGTACGACCCCGCTCCTCGGCCACCTCGATCCTCCAGCCGTCACGCCCGGCGAGGGTGTCGATCAGGTCCTGGTGCCGGACGTAGTCGTCGGGGTCGAAGCCGTGCTCGCGAGCCCGCTCGCGATCCACCGAGGCGTGGTGCACGACGAGCAGCATGCCGCCCGGTGCCACGAAGCCGAGCAGGGCCTCGATGATCGCCCCGTCGCCCCGGAGCAGGGCGGGATAGAAGGCGATCACCAGGTCGTACGCCGACGCGTCCGGCAGGTCCGCCAGCGCGACCGTCCGCCAGTCCACCTCGGCCCCGGCCACCTCCGCGGCCCGCGCCGCGCGGCCGAGCGCCCGCGCCGACACGTCGATGCCGGTGACGCGCCAGCCCCGCTCGGCCAGCCAGATCGCGTCGGCACCCTCGCCGCAGCCCACGTCCAGCGCCGTACCGGCCGACAGGTCGCTGGCTTCGACGACGAGCTGCTCGTTGGGATGCCCGCTCCACATCTGGTCCTCGCCGTAGCGCTCGTCCCAGTCGTTCGCGTCGCGGTGGTAGCCGTGCTCCGGCGTGTGCCCGCTCATCCGACCTCCCGGGCCAAGTGTGGCACCGACCGGCGCCGCGCGGGCAATGTGATCCGACGTCCGCGCGTCGGTGCAGCGTCACCCGAAGGCGTCACCCGAAGGCGTCGGCGCCGAGGTCGAGCTCCCCGGCCTCGATCGCCTCCACGATCCGGCGCGCGACGGCCTCGGGAGCCAGACCCTGCGGCAGTCGGGGCGCCTGCCCGGTCAGCGGACGGGTGGCCAGCCCGGTCTCGGTGTGTGGAGGACGGACGTCATGCACGGCCACGCGCGAGCGGCGGAGCTCCGTGCGCAGCGCCGTCGCCACGGCGCTGAGGGCGGCCTTGCTGGCGGAGTAGGCCGTCATCCCCGGCAGCGCCCGCTCGGCGACCACGGCACTGATCTGCAGGACGAAACCCTGCGACTCCTCCAGCAGCGGAAGGAGCCGGCGCACGAGGAACAGCGGCCCCACCACGTTGGTCAAGAACAGCTCCTCGATGACCTCGTCGGGGGTGTCGAGGAGAGGTCCGAAGGCGACGACCCCGGCGGCGTTGAGGAGCCCGTCGAGCCCGCCGTACGCCGCGCGCGCGGCATCGGCGATCGTGTCACCCGCGGTGGCGTCGCCCACCTCGGCCACGACGACGGGTGCGTCGATGCCGAGCGCCGCCAGCCGTCCGCGGTCCCGGCCGACCAGCAGCAGCCGGGCGCCCCGGCCCGCGAGCTCGCGTGCCACCAGCGACCCGAGCGCGCCACTCGCACCGACCACCGCGATCCGGGCACCGGACAGCTCACGTCTGCTCATGGTGGCGAGGGTAGCCGCGGGCCCGCGACGTACCTTTGGGCCATGGACTTTCGATACCTCGGCAACAGCGGACTCAAGATCTCCGAGATCACCTACGGCAACTGGCTGACCCACGGCTCGCAGGTGGAGAACGAGATCGCCGCCCAGTGCGTGCGCGCGGCTCTCGACGAAGGCATCTCGACCTTCGACACCGCCGACGCCTACGCCAACACCGCGGCGGAGACCGTGCTCGGCGAGGCGCTGAAGGGCGAACGACGCGAGTCGCTGGAGATCTTCACGAAGGTCTACTGGCCCACCGGCCCCAAGGGCAAGAACGACACCGGCCTCTCGCGCAAACACATCCTGGAGTCCATCAACGGGTCGCTGCAGCGGCTCCAGACCGACTACGTCGACCTCTACCAGGCCCACCGCTTCGACACCGAGACCCCCCTCGAGGAGACGATGCAGGCCTTCGCCGACGTCGTACGCCAGGGCAAGGCGCTCTACATCGGCGTCTCGGAGTGGACCGCCGAGCAGATCCGTGCCGGCGTTGAGCTCGCGCGTGAGCTCAACGTGCAGCTGATCTCCAACCAGCCGCAGTACTCCATGCTCTGGCGCGTCATCGAGGACGAGGTCGTCCCCACGTGTGTCGAGCTCGGGGTCTCGCAGATCGTGTGGAGCCCCATCGCGCAGGGTGTGCTGACGGGCAAGTACGTCCCCGGCCAGCCGCTTCCCGAGGGCTCGCGCGCCACCGACGACAAGGGCGGCGCCGACATGATCGGCCGCTTCATGCGCGACGACGTGCTGACCCGGGTCCAGGCGCTCAAGCCGATCGCCGACGAGGCCGGCCTGACGATGGCTCAGCTCGCGGTGGCATGGGTGCTGCAGAACGAGAACGTCGCGTCCGCCCTGGTCGGTGCGTCGCGGCCCGAGCAGGTCACCGACAACGTCAAGGCCGCCGGTGTGAAGCTCGACGCCGACGCCCTCGCCGCGATCGACGCGGCCCTGGGGGACATCGTCGAGCGCGACGCGCGCAAGACGGCCGAGAGCGCCCGGCTGTGGGGGGTCGCCTCCCCCCTGGGGGGCAACGTGCTGGGGGCTACTGAGCGCGTCGCCCCCTATCTCGGCCCGCGGCCGCGGCCCGGGAGACCCCAGAGCGCTCAGGCGACGAGGTC
>NZ_JANPEO010000585.1:0-2267 GCF_031422975.1 Nocardioides sp.
GCTCAGCTCCCACGACGCTGCTGCCGCACCGGGAGCGCTGGGCAGGGCGCTGCGGCGCCATCACGGCGTCTTGCTGGGCAACGGCGCGTTCGCGGCACGACCTGGCACGCAACTGACGTCGGAGTGGCTGGCCGAGGTCGAGCGCCGGCTCGACGGCTTCGCCCCCGATCTCGCCCGCTACCCCGGCAACATCATGGGGGACAACCCTGGCTACCCCATCCCGTGGGGAGACCTGCTCGGCGCCGTGGTGCAACCGTTATCTCTGAAGCATCGCGATCGCCTCATCTCTGATCCGCGCATGCTGCCCTCGCTGAAGGACTTCCGATGATCGACAAGCCGCGCGCCCAGCTGGGCCAGCTCTCTTGGGTCGTGCGGGAGTACGCCTCCTGGGAGCGTCTTCGTCGCCAAGCCCTGGTGGCACGTCGGATGGAGATGCCGAACCTTCCGCGCAGCCGCCGCCACATCGGCGAGGTCTGGGGTGTTGCGATGGTGCGTGACGAGCTCGACGTCATCGGCGCCACCCTCGACCATCTGCTCAACCAAGGAGTCGACCGGGTGTTGGTGGCCGACAACGGATCCGTGGACGGCACCCGAGAGCTGCTGGAGGAGCGCGCGCGTGACGACGACCGCGTACTGGTTGGGGTTGACCCCATCGTTGCCTACTATCAGGCCGAGAAGATGACCTGGCTCGCCCACCGAGCCTGGCGCGCAGGCGCGGACTGGGTGATCCCCTTCGACGCCGATGAGTGGTGGTTCGCGGAGTCGGGCGGGTTGGCAGACCACCTTCGGTCACGATCCGAAAGCGTGATCAACGCCCATCTGCACCACATGGTGCCTCGCGAGGCTGACCCTGCGGATCTGGCGCGGGCGGATTTCGTCCTCGACGCGACTCCAGGCCAAGTGGGCAAGGTCGCCTTCCGCTCACACCCGCTGGCCAGGGTCGAGCGAGGAAACCACGCCGTGAGCCGGGTCGGGCGGGTCGGGTCGTCGCTGCACATCGCGCACGCGATCTATCGCGGTCCGAGCCAGGTGATGCGCAAGGTGCGACAGGGAACGCAGGCTGCTGAGCTCACAGGCGACGACATCACCGAGCTGACCCCGCACTGGGCCAGCGCCAGCGCACACGGCGACGACGAGGTCATCGACATGTGGGCCCGGATCAGCCGGGGGGAGCCCGAGCCCCGCTTGGGCTTCGACGCCAACGGGCCGATGGTGCAGGTCCGGCCGGGGACATGGACCACGTGGGATCCCGACGGGGTACTCGCAGGCGACCACACCGACGACTCGGGGCACGGTCAATGAAATCGATGCGGGTGAGCATCGTCATTCCGCACTACGGCGACCCGAAGCATGCACTGAGCCTCGTGAACCAACTTCTCGGGCAACGTGGCTTGGACGCGATGGAGATCATCGTTGTCGACGACGCCTCACCTATTGCGTTCCCCGAAGCTGTCGACCAGCGCGTAACGGTCGTGCGGCGGACGTCGAACGGTGGATTCGGCAGTGCCGTGAACCATGGCGCGGCTTACGCAACGCACCCGTGGCTGCTCATCATGAACAGCGACGTACTCGTGGAGCCCGCCACGGTTCGGAACCTCCTCGATGCGACTCCCGTCCGCGCCCTGAGCGGCCCCGCAGTGAGGACGGCAGGACGCATTGAGGCCACGGGAAGGCTGTTCCCCAGCGCCGGCCGAATCGCCTTGGCCAGGGTGCACGTCCTCCAGCGTTTCCACTCCAGACCGAGGTATCTCAAGGCGATCGGGGTCGATTTGTCGGCGGTGCCCGGACAGTCTTCACACGTCGACTGGCTGGCGGGTGTAGTCATGCTGCTGCCAACCGAGGTCTTTCGCGAAGTTGGCGGCTTCGACACCTCGTTCTTCATGTACTGCGAAGAGACCGATCTGCAACGTCGGCTGGCTGACCTCGGTGTCCCACGCGTGTTGGTCGGGAGCGTCGAAGTCGAACACGCTGGTGGAGCCTCTTCGGCGCCCGACCGAACCCAGTCCTGGTTAACGTCGTCGCAGCTGCGCTATGCGGAGAAATGGGGCGGCCACCGGCGGACCAGAGCCGCTATGCGGGGTGTCGCGCTGGTCAACTTCGCGACCGGCGCGCTCCGTCGGGTTGCTGGAAGACCAACGCGCCCGCTGGCCGACCTGCGGCGCGAACTCCGCGACATCTCAGGCTGACCGGGCGGCCCAGCAGGCATCCGCTGGTGGCGGCTGCTGCGAGGATACGGTCATGCCGCCCCGGACTCGTGTCATCTACAC
>NZ_JANPEO010000586.1:0-3481 GCF_031422975.1 Nocardioides sp.
GCGGCTCCGGCGGCGAAGTAGGCCGCACCGGCCAAGAAGGCGGCACCGGCCAAGAAGGCGGCACCGGCGGCGAAGAAGGCCGCACCGGCAAAGAAGGCGGCACCGGCGGCGAAGAAGGCGGCACCGGCCAAGAAGGAAGCGGCACCGGCCAAGAAGGCTCCGGCCAGGACCGTGGCGAAGAAGGACGCCCCGGCGAAGGCGGTGGCCACGGCACCGGTCGCCACACCGGCCCCGGCCAAGAAGGCGCCGCCGGCGAAGAAGGTCGGATCTGCCACGAAGACCGCGCCCAAGAAGGCGCCCATCTCCTCCCTGGCCGTCAAGGCGGGTGAGGACGCCTGGACCAAGGCAGACGTCAAGGAAGTGCTCACCGAGCTCCACTTGCAGCGCGACAAGCTCGTCAAGCTGATCGAGGACGCGGAGCACGACCTGGCCGGTCTGATGCGCGACGCCGGCGACGGTGCTGGTCACGACCAGGCCGACATGGGCGCGACCAGCTTCGAACGCGATCACGAGCTGACGGTCGTCAACAACGAGCGCGACATGGTGGCGCAGATCGACCGAGCCCTGGCCCGCATCCACGACGGCACCTACGGCGTCTGCGAGTCGTGCGGTCAGCCCATCGGGAAGATGCGGCTCATGGCTTTCCCGCGTGCCACACTGTGCCTGTCATGCAAGCAGCGCGAGGAGCGTCGCTGAACCCCAGCGACACGGGTCCGGTGTTCGGGGACTCCCAACGCCGCAGCACGTGGCCTCTCTTCGCCGTGATCGGCGCTGCGGCGTACGCGCTCGACATCGGCACGAAGCAGTGGGCTCTGTCTGCACTCGCCGACCGCGACATCAAGGTCGTGGGGGACGTGCTGGTCCTGCACCTGACCCGCAATCCCGGCGCGGCGTTCAGCACCGGCACCGAGTTCACCGTGGTGCTGAGCTGCCTGGCGGTGGTCGCGGTCTGCGCGGTGCTGGTGCTCAGCCGGCGGCTCGCCAGCCCGCTCTGGTCGGTGGCCCTCGGCCTGCTGCTGGGCGGTGTCGGCGGCAACCTCACCGACCGGATCATCCGCGAGCCCGGCGTCATGCGCGGTCACGTCATCGACTGGCTGATGCTGCCCAACTGGCCGGTCTTCAACGTCGCCGACATGTGCATCATCGGCGCGGCGAGCGTCATCATCCTCCAGAGCATGCGCGGCGTGACTCTGCGCGGTGAGCGCATCGCGAAACCCACAGACGTGAGCGACTCATGAGCAGCTATGCCGACCACCGGACCGTGCTGGTACCGGAGGGGCTGGCCGGCGAGCGCGTCGACGCGGCGATGGCGCGGATGTTCGGCCTCTCGCGGACCAAGGCAGCCGACCTCATTGCCCAGGGGCTCGTGCACGTCGACTCCACGGCGGTGGGCAAGAGCGACCGCGTGCACGCCGGCGCGATGCTGGACGTGACGATCCCGGCCGAGTCCGACCCGCTCGAGGTGGTCCCCGAGATCGTCGAGGGGATCAAGATCATCCACGACGACGACGCCATCGTGGTGATCGACAAGCCCGTCGGTGTTGCCGTGCACCCCTCGCCCGGCTGGTCCGGCCCGACTGTCGTCGGCCACCTCGCTGGTGCCGGCTTCCGGATCTCCACCTCGGGCGCCAAGGAGCGCGAGGGCATCGTCCAGCGCCTCGACGTCGGGACCTCGGGCGTGATGGTGATCGCGAAGTCCGAGCACTCCTACTCGGTGCTCAAGAACGCCTTCCGGCACCGCACGGTCGACAAGACCTACCACGCTCTCGTGCAGGGCTACCCCGATCCGCTCAGCGGCACCATCGACGCCCCGATCGGGCGGCACCCCAAGTTCGACTACAAGTTCGCGGTCATGGACGACGGTCGGCACAGCGTGACCCACTACGAGACGCTCGAGGCGCACCGCTTCGCCTCGCTGCTGGAGATCCACCTCGAGACGGGCCGTACACATCAGATCCGCGTGCACATGGCCGCGCTCAAGCACCCCTGCGTCGGCGACATCACCTATGGCGCCGATCCCACGCTGGGTCGCCGGCTCGGGCTCGAGCGGCAGTGGCTGCACGCGCTGAAGCTCGGCTTCGAGCACCCGGACAGCGGCGACTACGTCGAGTACGAGTCGACCTACCCCGATGACCTTGCCCACGCCCTCGAGGTCATCCGAGATGAGCACTGACGCAACCGTCAGGATTGCCGCGGACGACGACCTGCCGGCGATCGCCGAGGTCTATCTCGCGGCCCGCGATGTCGCTGCCATGCCGCCCGGCATCCACCCGCCCGACGACGTCCGCGCGTGGGTCGGCACCTGGGACCTGACGTCTCGCGACGTCTGGGTGGCAGAGTCCGGTGGCCCGGTCGTCGCTTTCGCCAACCTGACGCCGACCTGGCTCGACGGCCTGTACGTCGCCCCCGGTGCCCAGCGAGGCGGCATCGGCTCGACCCTCGTCGACGTCGCCAAGTCCGTGCGACCCGCCGGCTTCGGGTTGTGGGTCTTCGAGATGAACGAGCCCGCTCGTGGCTTCTACCGTCGCCATGGCCTCGTCGAGCTCGAGCGGACGGATGGCTCGGCCAATGAGGAGCATGCGCCGGACATCAAGATGGTGTGGCCGGGTGCCGACCCCTTGGCCTACTTCCGGTCCCTGATCGACGACGCCGACCTGGTGTTGGGCGACGTCCTCGCCCGTCGTGCGGCCCTGACCCGTGCGGTCCAGGAGCACAAGCGTGCGGTCTCCGCGGTCGCCGATCCGGACCGGGACGAGGCTCGCGAACGGGAGATCGTCGAGCGCATCGCCGCGATGGTGCCCGAGCTCGGGTCCGAGCGGGTGGCCCGGATCATGCACGCGATCATCAGTGCTTCGCTGGACGCCTCGAGATGAGCGTCCCCGGAGTGTCCTAGCGTGGCGGCATGCAGATGGACGGGGAGATCGCCGAGCGCTACCGCGACTTCGCGGCGTACGCCGCAGGCGACTCGGCCTGCTTCGTGGCGTGGGCCCTGGGCGTGGCCGATGACCCGGACCTGCACGCATGGCTGGGCGACCTGCCACGGCTCAAGCAGCAGCCCAACCTGGTCTTCGCCGCGGCGCGCTGGCACGGCGCGCAGGCGCCGAGCTACTACGCCGAGCTGAAGCGCACGCTCCTCGAGCACGAGTCGGCGATCAAGGCGACCATCCGCGAGCGCGCCACCCAGACCAACGAGGTCGGACGGCTCGCCACGCTCGAGCCGGTGCTCGCGCAGATCGCAGCGGACTCCGGGACGCTGAGCCTGATCGAGGTCGGCGCCAGCGCCGGTCTCTGCCTGTTCCCTGACCGCTACGACTACGCGTGGCCGCCCCGGGGACGCCTGACCGGGAGCGGCGGACCGACCCTGAGGGCCGACACCACCGGCGATCTCCCGATCCCGGCCACCCACCCTGTGGTGGCCTGGCGTGGCGGCGCGGACCTGAACCCCCTCGACGTACTCGATGACGACGCGATGGCGTGGCTG
>NZ_JANPEO010000587.1:0-9239 GCF_031422975.1 Nocardioides sp.
GGGCATGGCGGCCTTGATGCACAAGGACTACCAGAGCGAGCAGCCCTTCCACCCCGCCCGCGGCTTCGGCGGTCGAGCACAGATGAAGGCGAACTGGGGGGCCATCCTTACCGGGGTCCCCGACCTCCGCGCCGTGGTCGCGGCGTCGGTGCAGGATGGAGACGTTGTGTGGAGCGAGTGGCACTGGTGGGGCACGACCGAGAAGCGTGAGCCGTTCGAGATGCGTGCGATCACCCAGTTCACGGTGCGGGACGGGCTTGTCGTCAGCGGCCGGCTTTTCGCGGAGATTGTCGAGCAGGGAGGCGCTGGTATCAACGACTCTGTCGAGGCGGCGTCGGGCCACCGCCCACGGCTCGAGGGCTGATCTGGCCAATGACTTTCGGGACGACTCCCGTAGGGGGACAGCCCGAAGAGTGGAAGAAACCGCTGGCTGACCTGCGGTTTCTCGTGGTGGAGCCTAGGGGACTCGAACCCCTAACCCCCTCGTTGCAAACGAGGTGCGCTACCAATTGCGCCAAGGCCCCCGGGGCGGTGGCCCGCCCGGTGGATCAGGACTTGTGGACCGTGTCCGTCGCCTCGGCCCAGAGTGCCTGCTCGGTCTTGCCGTCGTCGATCTTCTTCTTGGCGAGGGCGGCGCCGGCAGCGGCCAGCAGGATCACGATGAGCTTCTTCATGCAGGCACCTTAGAAGACGGGCGGAGATCGAGGGGTGGTGGGCCTAAGAGGACTTGAACCTCTGACCTCTTCCTTATCAGGGAAGCGCTCTAACCGTCTGAGCTATAGGCCCGTGCCGCCTGGCGGCGTGGCCGCCCGAGGGCGACCGAGGGGGAACATTACCCCACGCTCGAGCGGGGCAACAAAACGTCAGCGCTCGTCCTCGGCCAGGGTGACTTCGATCCCGCCGAGCAGGGCGGCGGCCATGTTGTAGAGGAACGCGGTGAGGGTCGCGATGGCCGTCAGGAGGATGACATCGATGATGCTCACGAGCAGCGTGAAGCCCAGGACGCGGCCCATGCCGAGGTAGTTGGTGACGTCGAAGCCGGAGCTGTTGGAGTCGCCCTCGACGACACTGGCGACCGTCGCGTTGATCGAGTCCCACACGCCGGCGGCGCCGAGCACCGACCAGACCATGAAGACGGCCACGAACGTGACCACGCCGAAGGCGACCGACAACAGGAACGACGTCTTCATGACGCTCCAGGGGTCGATCCGGGTCAGCCGGAGCCGGGCGCGACGGGGCGCCTTCCCCGGCGTCTTGGCCGTACGGCGACTCGGCTGACCCGTCCCGGCGACGGCGTTGGCTCGGTGCTCCGTCGCTGCGTTGGACAAGGTCGCCTGGATCCGCTCGGTGAGCGGCGCGCGCGAGCCCGTGTCGGGCTCTACGGGCGTCTTCGCTCCGGTCGAGCTCTGACCCCCGGAGGCCCGGGGGGCGGTTCGCTCGGACATGGATCACTCCTCAGCGTCAACGTCTGGACTGTCGATTGTTGCACCGTCGGCGACATCCGGCGATTCGACAACCTCGCTCGGCTCGACGCCCTCGGTGGTCTCCACGCCTGGGTCGGCCGCGGTGTCACCCGCCGATTCGTCCGTCTCCTCTACCTCGTCGCGGGCCTCGACCGAGCGGGCGACCACAGCCACGGCGTCGCCCGACTTGGGGCTGACGAACTTCACGCCCTGGGTCGATCGCCCGGTGGCGCGGAAGTGTTCGTTGATCGGGCTGCGTACGACCTGACCGGCCTGGGTGATCGAGAGGATCTCGTCGCCCTCCACCACGATGAAGGCGCCGACGAGACCGCCGCGGTCCTCGTTGGTGAGGGTCATCGCCTTGATCCCGAGGCCACCGCGACCCGTGGTGCGGTAGTCGGTGATCCGCGATCGCTTGGCGAAGCCGCCGTCGGTCATGGTGAAGACGTACTGCTCCTTCACCTCGTCGACCTCGGTGGCCTCGGCCCCCTCGATCGCCTCTTCGTGGGCGGCCTCGGCGGCGACCTGAGCCGCCCTGATGACCGACATCGACAGCACCGAGTCGTTCTCGCGGAACTTCATGCCCGTGACACCCGACGTGGCGCGACCCATCGGGCGCAGCTGGCCGTCGTCGGCCTTGAAGCGGATCGCCTGGCCGCGACGCGAGACGAGGAGGATGTCGTCGTCGCTGTTGACGAGCTCGGCGCCGATCAGGGCGTCGTCGTCCTCGCGGAAGTTGATGGCGATGACGCCGGCCTGGCGTGGGCTGTTGTAGTCGCCGAGGCGCGTCTTCTTGACCAGGCCGTTGCGGGTGGCAAGCACGAGGTAGGGCGCCTGCTCGTAGTCGCGGATCGCGAGCACCTGGGCGATGTCCTCGTCCGGCTGGAACGACAGCAGGCCGGCGACGTGGCCGCCCTTCGCGTCGCGGGCAGCCTCGGGCAGGTTGTAGGCCTTGGTGCGGTAGACCCGCCCGGCCGTGGTGAAGAACAGCAGCCAGTGGTGGTTGGTGGTCGAGATGAAGTGCTCCACCACGTCGTCGCCGCGCAGGGTCGCGCCGCGCACACCCTTGCCGCCGCGCTTCTGGGTGCGGTACTGGCTGGCGAGGGTCCGCTTGGCGTAGCCGCCGCGGGTGATCGAGACGACCAGCTCCTCGTCGGGGATCAGGTCCTCCATCGACAGGTCGCCGTCGGCGGCGATGATCTGCGAACGGCGATCGGTGCCGTACTTCGCGACGATCTCGGACAGCTCGTCGATCACGATCTGCCGCTGGCGCGGCTCGTTGGCGAGGATGTCCTCGAGGTCGGCGATGATCAGCTCGAGCTCGGCGAGGCGATCGAGGATCTTCTGGCGTTCGAGGGCCGCGAGGCGCCGCAGCTGCATGGTCAAGATCGCGTCCGCCTGGTCGACGTCGATCTCGAGCAGCTCGATCAGGCCCTGTCGCGCCTCGTCGACGTCGGGTGAGCGCCGGATCAGGGCGATGACCTCGTCCAGCGCGTCGAGCGCCTTCACGAGACCCCGGTAGATGTGCGCGTCCTCCTCGGCCTTCTTGAGGCGGAAGCGCGTCCGGCGCTGGATGACCTCGATCTGGTGGGCCACCCAGTTGCTGATGAACTGGTCGATCGTCAGCGTGCGCGGGACGTAGTCGACCAGCGCGAGCATGTTGGCCGAGAAGTTGGTCTGCAGCTCGGTGTGCTTGAACAGGTTGTTCAGTACGACGCGGGCGACCGCGTCACGCTTGAGCACGATCACCAGGCGCTGGCCGGTGCGCGAGCTGGTGTCGTCGCGGACGTCGGCGATGCCCTGGATGCGCCCGGAGTCGGCGAGCTCGGCGATCTTCAGCGCGAGGTTGTCGGGGTTGACCATGTAGGGCAGCTCGGCGATCACCAGGCAGGTGCGGCCCTTGGAGTCCTCGTCGATCTCGACGACGGCCCGCTGGGTGACCGAGCCGCGGCCGGTGCGGTAGGCCTGCTCGATGCCCTGGCGACCGACGATCAGCGCACCCATCGGGAAGTCCGGACCCTTGATCCGCTCGATCAGCGCGTCCTGGAGCTCCTCACGGGTCGCGTCGGGGTGCTCGAGCGCCCAGATCGCGCCCTCGGAGACCTCGCGCAGGTTGTGCGGCGGGATGTTGGTCGCCATCCCGACCGCGATGCCGGCCGAGCCGTTGACCAGCAGGTTGGGGAACCGCGCCGGCAGGATGGTCGGCTCCTGCGAGCGGCCGTCGTAGTTGGGCTGGAAGTTGACCGTGTCTTCGTCGATCTCGCGGACCATGTCCATGGCCAGCGGCGCCATCCGGCACTCGGTGTAGCGCATGGCGGCCGCGGAGTCGTTGCCGGGAGAGCCGAAGTTGCCCTGGCCGTTGATCAGCGGCGCGCGCATCACCCACGGCTGGGCGAGGCGGACCATGGTGTCGTAGATCGCGGTGTCGCCGTGCGGGTGGTACTGGCCCATGACGTCACCGACGACACGCGAGCACTTGGAGAACCCTCGGTCGGGGCGGTAGCCCCCGTCGTACATCGCGTAGAGGATCCGGCGGTGCACCGGCTTGAGGCCGTCGCGCACGTCCGGCAGCGCGCGCCCGACGATGACGGCCATCGCGTAGTCGATGTAGCTGCGCTGCATCGAGACCTGCAGGTCGATGGGCTCGATCCGCCCGCCGGGGCCGTGGTCGATGCCGTCCCCGCTGCCGCCGAGGTTGCTGGTGGTTTCGCTCATGGGTGTCTGTGTCTCTCTCGTCGAATCTAGGATTATCTAGGACTGGTCTTAGAAACCTAGATATCGAGGAATCGAACGTCCTTGGCGTTGCGCTGGATGAAGGACCGGCGCTGCTCGACGTCCTCGCCCATCAGGATCGAGAAGATCTCATCGGCCTGGGCGGCGTCCTCGAGGGTGACCTGGAGCAGGATCCGGCCGGCCGGGTCCATGGTGGTCTCCCACAGCTCGTCGGCGTTCATCTCCCCCAGCCCCTTGTAGCGCTGGACCGGGTTCTCCTTGGGCAGCTTCTTGCCCTGCTCGAGGCCGTCACGCATCAAGGCGTCGCGCTCGGAGTCGGAGTAGACGAACTCGTGCTCGGCCGGCTTGTTCCATCGCAGGCGGTACAGCGGCGGCTGGGCCATGTAGACGTAGCCGTGCTCGATGAGCGGCTTCATGAAGCGGAACAGCAGCGTGAGCAGCAGCGTGTTGATGTGGTGGCCGTCGACATCGGCGTCGGCCATCAGCACGATCTTGTGGTAGCGCAGCTTGTCGCTGTTGAACTCTTCGTGGATGCCGGTGCCGAGGGCGGAGATGATCGACTGCACCTCGGTGTTGGCCAGCACCTTGTCGATGCGGGCCTTCTCGACGTTGAGGATCTTGCCGCGGATCGGCAGGATCGCCTGGACGCGCGGGTCGCGGCCCTGACGAGCCGAGCCACCGGCCGAGTCGCCCTCGACGATGAAGACCTCGCACTCGGCGGGGTTGGTCGACTGGCAGTCGCTGAGCTTGCCGGGCAGCCCGCCGCCGCCGAGCAGGCCCTTGCGGCCGCGCGCCAGGTCGCGTGCCTTGCGGGCGGCGATGCGCGCCATCGCGGCGGACTGCGACTTGCGGACGATGTCCTTGCCCTCGGCCGGGTTCTGCTCGAACCACGCGCCCAGCTGGTCGTTGACGATCCGCTGGGTGAAGCCCTTGACCTCGGTGTTGCCGAGCTTGGTCTTCGTCTGACCCTCGAACTGCGGGTTCTCGAGCTTGATCGAGATGATCGCGGTCAGGCCCTCGCGGATGTCGTCACCGGAGACGCGGTCCTCCTTCTTCTTGATCTGGCCCCACTCCTCTCCCCAGTGATTGACCAAGGTGGTGAGTGCGGAGCGGAAGCCCTCCTCGTGGGTGCCGCCCTCGTGGGTGTTGATCGCGTTGGCGAAGGTGTGCACCGACTCGGTGAACGAGGTGTTCCACTGCATCGCGACCTCGAGGCTCATGTGTGCCCCGGAGTTGTCCGGGGTCTCGGCCTCGAAGGAGATGACGGTCGGGTTGGCCTTGTCCTTGCGACGGTTGAGGTGCTCGACGTAGTCGACCAGTCCGCGGTCGTACTTGAAGACGCGCTCCAGACCCGTGGTCGTCTTCTTGATCGCGTCGGGCGTCGCCTGGTCGATCGAGGGATCGATCGTGCCGTCCTCCACCGCGTCGGCCAGCTCGTCGGCGCTCTCGCGCTCGTCGCGGATGACGATCTCCAGGCCCTTGTTCAAGAAGGCCATCTCGCGGATGCGGTTGGTGATCGTCTCGAGGTTGTAGGTCGTCGTCTCGAAGATGTCCTCGGAGGCCCACCAGGTCACGGTGGTGCCGGTGCGCTCGCCGGGCTCCATCGGCCGGATCTGCTCGAGGTCGGCATCGGGGACGCCGAGGGAGAACGTCTGGCGCCACAGGTGACCGCGGTTGCGGACCTCGACGATGAGCGTGGTCGAGAGCGCGTTGACCACGGAGACACCCACCCCGTGCAGGCCACCGGAGACCTTGTAGCCGCCGCCACCGAACTTGCCGCCGGCGTGCAGCATCGTGAGCGCCATCGTCACGGCCGGCATGTCCGCGCCGGGCGCGGTGTCGGTCGGGATGCCGCGCCCGTTGTCCTCGACGTGGACGCTGCCGTCATCGCGGAGGGTGACGACGATCCGGTCGCAGTAGCCGGCCATCGACTCGTCGACCGCGTTGTCGATGATCTCCCAGATCAGGTGGTGCAGGCCGCGCTCACCGGTCGACCCGATGTACATCCCCGGCCGCTTGCGCACTGCCTCGAGACCCTCGAGGACCTGGATCGCGGAGGCGTCGTACTCGACACCATTGGGCTGCTCGGGGACCTTGGCGTCGCTCACGCAAACCTCTTCTGCTGGCGCCCGGGACGGGCGCAGATGACATAGGCGAAGGTCGTGACTGATTCAGTCGACGACCTTGAGCCCAGTCTAGCCGCCAGAGGCCCAGAATCCACACACCACCCCCGAGAAGGGGGGTATCTGTGGATGAAAGGTGCCCCTGCGGGTCGCACAGAGGCCGAACGGAGCGCCGAACAGGGGGGCGGTGGAGTCCCTATACGTCCGAGCGCCTCTCAGATCGGCAGATCGGTCTACCCGTAGGTGTCGCGGGGCCCGCGCCCGTCGCGGCTGGTGAAGCGGCCCTTCTTCCAGTTCGGCAGGTGCGGTCCCTGGATGTCGATCACGGTCACGATGCCGTCGCCCAGCTCGACATTGAGCCGCTTGACGATGGTCGGGGCGAGGAGTTTGAGCTGGGTGGCCCAGGCCGTGGAGTCCGTGCGGACGATCAGTCGCGTCTCGGCGAGCGACTCCGGGGTGCAGTGTGAGGCGACCTCCTCACCGACGAGCTCGGCCCAGCGTCCGAACACCGCCTGCACCCGCAGTTCCATCTCCCAGCCGTGCTGGCTGATCATCCGCGACATCGCGGAGTCGAGGAGCTGCGGATCACGGTCGTCGGGGTGGGCGCCGGACGACTTGGGCACGGTCCGGCGGCGGAACGTGTCGCCTCCGGTCTTGCGTCGGGGGGTCCTGCCCGGGCCGGAGGCCGCGGCCTTCCGCGCCGAGCGGGCATAATCCAGGCCCTCGTCGCGGTGGCCCGGGGCGTCCGCCTCGCCCGGCTCGGCGTCCGGAGTCTCGTCAGGCATCGCGGCGTACCTCACCGTCGACGACCAGGAACCTGATGCCCTGCAGCGACTCCGGCACGTCCGCGGCGACGGCGGCAGTGACCAGCACCTGCTCCGCGCCGGCGACGAGCACCGCGAGCTGTGCGCGACGCTCGGTGTCCAGCTCGGCGAAGACGTCGTCGAGCACCAGGATCGGGTCGTCGCCGTCGGCGCGGAGCAGGTCGTACGACGCCAGCCGCATCGCCAGGGCGAAGGACCACGACTCCCCGTGCGAGGCATACCCCTTGACCGGCAGCCGCAGGTCGCCGTTGCCCAGGCTCAGCGCCAACTCGTCGCGGTGCGGGCCGACCAGGCAGATGCCGCGGTCGAGCTCGTCCTTGCGGCGGCGCTCGAGCTCGGCGAGCAGCGACTCCTCGAGCGCGTCGGGGCCCTCGGGGAGGTCGAAGGACGGCCTGTAGTCCATCTCGGCATCGTCGCGACTGGCCCCGCGGGCGACGGCCTGATAGGCCTTGCCGAGGTAGGGGCGCAGGTCGTCGACGAGGCGCAGCCGTGCCGCGAGCAGCTCGCTGCCGACACGGGCCAGCTGCAGGTCCCAGACCGACAGCGTGGACAGCGCCGTTTCACGTGAATCCCCGCGCGCCAGACCGGCGGTCTTCAACAGGCTGTTGCGTTGCTTGAGGATCCGGTCGTAGTCGGACCGGACGCCGGCCAGCCGCGGGGTCCGCAGGATCAGCAGGTCGTCGAGGAACTTGCGGCGATCCGACGGGTCACCCTTGACCAGGGTCAGGTCGTCGGGCGCGAACACGACCGTGCGCACGACCCCGATCAGGTCGCGCGGACGCGGCAGCGGCGACCTGTTGATGCGTGCGCGGTTGGCCCGACCGGGGTTGAGCTCGACCTCGAGGATGGCCGTGCGCCCGCTCCGCACGACCGCCGCCCGGATCAGCGCCTGGTCGGTGCCGGCCTTGACGAGCGGCGCGTCCGAGGCGACCCGGTGCGAGGACAGCCGTGAGAGGTAGTCGATGGCCTCGACGAGGTTCGTCTTGCCCTGGCCGTTGCGGCCGATGAACGCCGTGGCACCCGGCTCCAGCTCGACGTCGAGGTCGGCATAGGAGCGGAAGTTGTGCAGGGTGAGGTGCGTGACGTGCAAGGCCCTGGCTAGCTGTCGTCGGGGTTGGCGTCGCCACCGGCAGCAGCGACGGTCTTCACCGCATGCCCACCGAACTGGTTGCGCATGGCGGCGACCGCCTTCATCGTCGGCGAGTCCTCCTGGCGCGAGACGAATCGGGCATACAGCGCGGCGGTGATCGCGGGTGTGGCGACGGCATTCTCGATACCGGCCTCCACGGTCCAACGGCCCTCGCCGGAATCCTCGGCGTAGCCGGCGATCTTGGACAGACCCGGGTCGTCGTCCAGGGCCGCGACCATCAGGTCGAGCAACCACGAACGGATGACCGTGCCCTCGCGCCAGGAGCGGAAGACCTCGGTCACGTTGTCGGTGAGCTCGGCCGTCTCCAGCAGCTCCCAGCCTTCGGCGTACGCCTGCATGACGGCGTACTCGATGCCGTTGTGGACCATCTTGGAGAAGTGCCCTGCGCCGACCTTCCCGGCGTGCACGGCGCCGAAGTCGCCCTCGGGCTTGAGGGTGTCGAAGGCGGGCTGGACCTTGGCGATGTCGGCCGGGTCGCCGCCGTACATCAGGGCATAGCCGTTCTCCCGGCCCCAGACACCGCCCGAGACACCGCAGTCGACGTAGCCGATCGCCTTGGGGCGCAGCAACGCCGCGTTGGCGATGTCGTCGGTCCAGCGCGAGTTGCCGCCGTCGACGATCACGTCGCCGGCCGCGAGCAGCCCGCCGAGCTCGGCCACGGTCTGACGCGTCGGGTCGCCGGCCGGCACCATCACCCAGACCACCGTGGGCGAGGGCAGCTTCTCGACCATCTCGGCCAGGGAGGCGACGTCGCTGACATCGGGGTTGTGGTCGAAGCCGACGACCGTGTGGCCGCCTGCGCGCAACCGCTCGCGCATGTTGCCGCCCATCTTGCCCAGACCGACGAGTCCGATGTCCATGCGAGTGCCTCTCGGTGGATCGTTGGTGATGGTCTCACTCAACCATTCGCGTGGTCGGTGCAGAAGACGGGGCGGCAGGTCGTCTC
>NZ_JANPEO010000588.1:0-2312 GCF_031422975.1 Nocardioides sp.
TGCTCGGCCAGTCCGGGACCGGCCTCGGGGCCGCCGGCTGCCTGGCTGCGGAGGACGGGCACGGCGAACCCGAGGAGGACGCCGGCGACGGTGGCGTGGACGCCCGAGGCGTGCATCAGCGTCCAGGCCGCGGCGGCGAGGGGGAGCAGGAGCCACCAGGACCGGTGGCGGCGCTGCACGGCAAGGGTGAACAAGCCGATCGGGACGAGCGCTGCGAGCAGGGGCAGTAGGTGCAGGTCGCTGGTGTAGAACACCGCGATGATGGTGACTGCGAACAGGTCGTCGACCACGGCCAGGGTGAGCAGGAAGGTACGCAGCGCCGTGGGCAGGTGGGTGCTGATCACGGCCAGCACGGCGAGGGCGAAGGCGATGTCGGTGGCGGTGGGGATCGCCCAGCCGCGCAGCGCGCCGTCGACGGAGGTGGCGTTGACGGCGACGAACACCAGCGCCGGGACCACCATCCCGCCGATGGCGGCCAGGATCGGCAGCGCCGCACGGCGCGGGTCCTTGAGGTCGCCGGCGACGAACTCGCGTTTGAGCTCGAGGCCCACGACGAAGAAGAAGATCGCAAGCAGCCCATCGGCGGCCCAGGTGCCCAGTGTCAGGTCCAGGTGCAGCGCCTCGGGCCCGAAGCGGTAGTCGCGCAGCGCGTCGTAGGACTCCGCCCATGGGCTGTTGGCCCAGACCAGGGCGATGATCGTGCCGACGAGCAGGAGGGCGCCGCCGACGGTCTCCTGACGGAGCAGGTCGGCGACGCGGGAGTCCTCGGACCACGAACCGCGGCCGAAGAGCAGCCGACCTCCCGGCGCAGGGCTGGGCGTGGACGAGGGTAGTGGCTGGTTCACGCGAGGTGCTCCCAAGGGTTGGTGGGTCGTTTCATCGACTGCCGACCAGACTTCCCGGCGCACCGATGCCCACCGTAGCCGTTGGTGGCGCTCGTCAGTGGCCGGAGAATCGTCCGGTCGGGCGCCTGTACACCGAAGGCGACGTGCTGGCCGGCTGTCCATGCGCTCCTGGGCGCGCAAGGATGTCCACCATGAGTGTCGACGTCGAGGTGGAGACGACCATCCTGCAACCGACCGCGGTGGTCGCGGCGTTTGCAGGCGACCCCACCAAGGCTGTCGAGTGGTACGCCAACATCACGTCAGTCGTCTGGCAGACGCCACCGCCTGTCGCCGTCGGCTCGAGGATGGAGTTCGTCGCCCAGTTCCTCGGGAGACGTCTGGCCTACACCTACGAAGTGATCGAACTCGAGTCCGAGCGCCGGTTGGTGATGCGTACCGCTGACGGTCCGTTCCCGATGGAGACCACCTACACGTGGGAACCGGCACGCGAAGGGGCGACGAGGATGACGCTGCGCAACCGGGGAAACCCAGCGGGGTTCTCCCGAGTTGTGGCGCCGATCATGGAACGTGCGATGAGGCGCGCCACCACCAAGGATCTGGTGCGGCTCAAGGCGTTGCTCGAAGCCGGCGAGGACTGACCCACGCACCCCCGACCGGCAACGGTTACGGATCACGGAACTACTCGCCGGTCCACTTGAACCTGCTCGGGTCCTCGGGTAGGCATGGTGTTGAACAAGTAACGAGGACGGTCATTCGTGGTCGCCCCCGCACCGACCCGCGGTCACCATGACCGGTCCGGACCTGGAGGGGCGATGACCATCCGAGCAGTCCCCGAGGCGACAGAGCTCCGCGCACTCGACCCGAGAAGCCCGGTCGAGTCGGCGCGCCGGATCATCGCGGACGGGGCGCTGCGCTCGGGCGAGGAACAGCGTGTCGGCCTCGAGCTCGAGTTCCATCTCGTCGATCTGGCGCGTCCCGAGCGGCGGCCGAGCTGGGTCGCGGTCCAGTCCCTGCTCGCGGATCTCCCGGTGATGCCCGGCGGCAGCTCGGTGACGCTCGAGCCGGGCGGACAGATCGAGCTCTCGACGCCACCCCACCACGACGTCGTCGGCTGCGTCACTGCGCTGCGTGCCGACAGGGAGGCGCTGCGCAGAGCTTTGGCGGATGCCGGCTACGGCGCCGCCCCCCTGGGCGCGGATCCGGCTCGCCCGGTCCAGCGGACCAACCCGCACCAGCGTTATGTGGCCATGGAGCAACACTTCGAAGCCCTGGGCTGTCCCGGGCCGGGTCGCGCCATGATGTCGGCCACCGCCGCCCTGCAGATCAATGTCGACGCCGGACCAGCTGCGGGCTGGTCCGCCCGGTTGGCCCACCTCCGTGCCCTGGTCCCGGTGCTGATCGCCGCGTCGGCCACCTCATCGCACCTCGGAGGACGAAGCTCCGGTTGGCACTCCATGCGACAGGAGA
>NZ_JANPEO010000589.1:0-3050 GCF_031422975.1 Nocardioides sp.
CCGGCCACGTGCAGCACCCCCTGCAGGTCGTTGCCGGCGAGCTCGACCAGCGCAGCGGCCAGGTCGGTGACGTGG
Organism: Nocardioides sp.; assembly: GCF_031422975.1. Classification (GTDB taxonomy): domain Bacteria; phylum Actinomycetota; class Actinomycetes; order Propionibacteriales; family Nocardioidaceae; genus Nocardioides. The sequence continues at coordinate 76 of NZ_JANPEO010000589.1, forward strand.
ACGGGACAGCGCTGCTCGTCGTCGAAGAGCGCACCCTCGGCACCGGCGGCCAGCGCGTGCACGAGCCGTTCGTGCTGCGAGGTGCCGTCGCCGAGGATCAACGACGTGCGAGCGACGACCACGTCGGGACAGACGGCGAGCGCAGTCGTCTCGGCGGCGGCCTTCGCTGCGCCGTACGCCGTGATCGGGTCGGGGGGCGCAGACTCGGCGTAGCGGCCGTCGGCCCCGGAGAAGACCACGTCACTGGAGACGAGCACGAGCCTGGCGCCGTGTCGCGCGGCGGCGGTCGCGACGTGCGCGGCACCGGTGGCCGTGACGTGCCAGTCGGACTGGACGTAGGCGGTGTGCACGATCGCGTCCGGACGGTGCTGCGCGATCAGCGCCTCGACGGCGCGCGGGTCGCGCAGGTCGGCGTCCCCGGAGCCGACGGCGATGACCTCGTGCTCGGTTGCCTCAGCGACCACGTGTCGGCCGAGATAGCCGGTCCGCCCGCCGGTGACCAGGAGTCGCACGTGGACCTAGAAGACGAGGTAGTGGAGCAGCAGCCAGATCGGCGCGACGGTCGCGAGCAGCGAGTCGAGCCGGTCCATCAGGCCTCCGTGGCCCGGGATGATCTGGCTCATGTCCTTGATGCCGAGGTCGCGCTTCATGACGGACTCGCAGAGGTCGCCGAGGGTTGCCATCACGACGGCGATCAGGCCGAGCAGGACGCCGACCCACCAGTCACCGCCCAGGAAGGACGTGACCAGCCAGACTCCGACACCGACGCAGGCGAGCAGCGAGCCGACGAAGCCCTCCCACGACTTCTTCGGAGAGATGACCGGGGCCATCGGGTGCTTGCCGAAGAGCACACCGGCGACGTAGCCACCCACGTCGGAGGCGACGGTGATCGCGATGAACGTGACCACGCCACGCATGCCCAGGTCGTCCAGATCCAGGCCGAGGGACGGGTTGTTGCCGCCCTCGGCGAGCAGCAGGGCCACGAAGGACGCAAGGAAGGGCACGTAGATCAACGTGAAGACCGAGGCGGTGGCGTTCTGGACGTAACCGTCGACCCCGCGGCGCAGCAGCCACAACATCACGATCAGCGAGGTCACCGCCGTGGCCGTCACGAGGGCCGGGGCACCCCAGACGTAGGCGACGACCACCATGACGACGGCCCCGAGCATGAGCGGCTGCTCCGGGATGTCGATGCCCCTGGCCGAGAGTCCCCGGTGCAGTTCCCACACGGCCACCACGACGGCGATCGCCACGATGACGATGAAGGCCGTCTTCCAGAAGAGCAGCGACACCAGGATCGCCGCAACCAGCACGACCGCCGAGGTGATGGCGGCCGGCAGGTCGCGGCCGGCGCGACCGTGATCCTTCTGTGTCGTCGGCTGGGGGGCGTCCGGGGCAGCCGGCGCGGCGGGGGTCGTCATGGGTGCTCAGACCTCGAGCAGCTCGGCTTCCTTGTTCTTGAGCATGTCGTCGATCGCATCGGTGTGCTTCTTGGTGATCGAGTCGAGCTTCTTCTCGGCGCCGGTGACGTCGTCCTTGCCGACCTCACCGTCCTTCTCCAGCCTCTCGAGGCCCTGCTTGGCCGTACGGCGCACATTGCGCACCGCGACGCGGCCGTCCTCGGCCTTGCCCTTGGCGAGCTTGATGTAGTCCTTGCGGCGCTCCTCGGTCAGCTCCGGGAACACGGCACGCAGGACCTTGCCGTCGTTGGACGGGTTGACGCCGAGGTCGGAGTCACGGATCGCCTTCTCGATGGCGGTCATGGCACTGATGTCGAAGGGCGCGATCAAGATGGTGCGGGCGTCCTGCGACGTGAAGGAGGCGAGCGCCTGCAACGGGGTGGGCATGCCGTAGTAGTCGGCGACGATCTTGGCGAACATGCTGGGGTTGACCCGACCGGCGCGGATCGCCGCGAACTCCTCGCGGGTCGACTCGACCGACTTGGACATCTTGTCGTCGGCCTCGTTGAGGACTTCGTTGATCACGGCTGCTCCTTGTTGCGGTTGGCGGCGTGCTGCCAAGAGGGACTGGATCGTGGGGCTGGTCAGCCGTCGCGGCTCACCAGCGTGCCAATCTTCTCACCTCGGACGATGCGCAGGATGGCACCCTCGTCCTCGGCGCCGAAGACGATGATCGGCATGTTGTTCTCCTGGCAGAGCGCAAACGCCGTCGCGTCGATCACGTTCAGGCCCTGGACCAGGGCCTCGTTGAAGGTGAGGGTGTCGTACTTCGTGGCCGTCGGGTCCTTCTTCGGGTCCGCGCTGTAGACGCCGTCGACGCCCTGCTTGGCGTAGAGAACGACCTCGCAGTGGGTCTCGAGGGCACGCTGGGCAGCAACCGTGTCGGTGGAGAAGAACGGCATGCCTGCCCCAGCGCCGAAGATCACGACGCGGCCCTTCTCGATGTGGCGGATCGCGCGGCGCGGGATGTAGGGCTCGGCAACCTGGCCCATCGCGATGGCCGTCTGCACGCGGGTCTCGATGCCTTCCTTCTCCAGGAAGTCCTGCAGGGCCAGGCAGTTCATCACCGTGCCGAGCATCCCCATGTAGTCGGCCCGCGAGCGGTCCATGCCGCGCTGCTGCATCTCGGCTCCGCGGAAGAAGTTGCCGCCGCCGACCACGATGGCCACGCCCACACCGTCGCGCACCACGGCCGAGATCTCCTTGGCGACCTCGTGCACGACGTCGGGGTCGACACCGACCTTGCCGCCACCGAAGACCTCACCGGAAAGCTTGATCAGGACACGGTTGTAGGAGGTCACGCAAGTTCCCTTCGCAGGCGTTGTCGGTGCTCGAGCAACCTACTCGACTCCGCCGACAGGGGTCGACTCGACGCCGGGCTCTCGCCACGCCCTCGTGCGGAGATGCCGCAAATGCCGGAGGGGTGGGTAGCCGCGGGGGGCGACCCCCCCCCAAAAAGCGGGGGTGGAAAACCGCAGGGGCCCCCCACCAAAACCCCGCCCCCCATGAGGGGGG
>NZ_JANPEO010000590.1:0-2463 GCF_031422975.1 Nocardioides sp.
CGTCGGTCCGCGGCGCCTCGTCGCCACCTCGATCGACGACCTGGGCACCCTGTTGCCGCCCGACCTCAGCGACCGTCCCCGCTTCGGTGCCGACGAGCGCCAGCCGACGCCGCACATCCTGCTGGTGATCGACGGTGGACACCTGCCTCCCGGCAACCACGTCGTCCCGCCCGACGGGCTGCACGGCGTCACCCTGCTGGACATGCCGGCGCGCTGGGACGAGCTCGAGGACTCGACCAGGCTGCGGCTCCAGTTCGCCGAGGGTCGGCCCGAGCTCGACAAGCTGCCGGTGCTCGGGGTGCGGGTGCGCGAGGAACCGGTCAAGGCGCTCATCGACCAGTGCGACCTCGCGACGGCCGAGGCCTTCGCGCGCCGGCTCGCGCCGCTGAAGACCCTCAGTGCCGACGCCTCCTCCGGCGCGGCCGTGGACATCACCTCCGCCAACCCCGACCACATGGAGTTGCTCGGCCTCGGCGACATTCACACCTTCGACCCGGCCAGCTCGTGGCGTCCGCGCCCGGCGCGCGACCGGTTGCGCGTGCCGATCGGCATCGGGGACTCGGGTGGCCTGATCCACCTCGACATCAAGGAGTCCGCCCAGCAGGGCATGGGACCGCACGGTCTCTGCATCGGCGCCACGGGATCCGGCAAGTCGGAGTTCCTGCGGACCCTGGTGCTCGGCCTGGCGATGACACACTCCCCCGACCAGCTCAACCTCGTGCTCGTCGACTTCAAGGGTGGCGCCACCTTCGCGGGCATGGCCGACCTGCCGCACGTCTCGGCGGTCATCACCAACCTCGCCAACGAGCTCACCCTCGTCGACCGCATGCAGGACGCCCTGTCCGGCGAGATGGTGCGTCGTCAGGAGCTGCTGCGCGACGCCGGCAACTACGCCTCCGTCCGCGACTACGAGAAGGCCCGCGCCAACGGCGAGGACCTCGCGCCGATGCCCTCGCTGTTCATCGTCGTCGACGAGTTCTCCGAGATGCTCTCGGCCAAGCCTGAGTTCATCGACCTCTTCGTCGCCATCGGTCGGCTCGGCCGATCGCTCGGGCTGCACCTGCTCCTGGCGTCCCAGCGACTGGAGGAGGGCCGTCTGCGTGGCCTCGAGTCGCACCTGTCCTACCGCGTCGGGCTGCGCACCTTCTCCGCCGGCGAGTCGCGTGCCGTGCTCGGGGTGCCCGACGCCTACGAGCTCCCGGCGGTCCCCGGGCTCGGGTATCTGAAGCCCGACCAGTCGACCCTGCTGCGGTTCAAGGCGGCGTACGTCTCGGGACCGCCGAGTGGCCGGGCACGGGTCACGCGCGACGAGGGTGGCCACGTGCGCGGCATCCTGCCCTTCACGATCTCCGAGGTGCTGGCCCTCGAGCCGCTGGAGAACGAGGACGACCTGGCGCCGGTGCCGGTGCAGCAGCACGGCGAGCAGCCCTCGCTCCTCGACATCGCGGTCGACCAGATGATCGGCGTCGGCAGTCCCGCGCACCAGGTCTGGCTGCCGCCGCTCGACATCCCCGACACCCTCGACGAGCTCATGCCCGACCTGGTCGACGATCCCGAGCTCGGCCTCGTATCGCCGCAGTGGCGCAACCTCAACGGGCTGGTCATCCCCCTGGGCACCGTCGACCGGCCGCGCGAGCAGCGCCGCGACACCATGACACTCAACCTCTCCGGCGCCTCCGGTCACGTGGCCGTCGTGGGCGGTCCGCGCTCGGGCAAGAGCACCCTGCTGCGCACCATCGTGACCAGCATGGGCCTCGTCTCGACGCCCGCCGAGTCGCAGTTCTTCGTGCTCGACTTCGGCGGTGGCACGTTCGCGCCGCTGTCTCGCTTCCCGCACGTCTCGGGTGTCGCCTCGCGGTCCGAGCCCGATGTCGTACGCCGTGTGGTGGCCGAGATCCAGGGCGTGGTCGACCGCCGGGAGGCCTACTTCCGCGACCAGGGCATCGACTCCATCGAGACCTACCGCACCCGACGTGCCCAGGGCCGCGCCGACGACGGCTGGGGTGACGTGTTCCTGGTCATCGACGGCTGGAGCACCTTGCGCGCGGAGTTCGACGACCTGGAGATGGAGCTCCAGCAGCTCGCCGGTCGCGGCCTGACCTTCGGTCTCCACATCATCGCCGCGTCCACCCGGTGGGCGGACTTCCGCGCCGCGATGCGCGACGTCTTCGGCTCCAAGCTCGAGTTGCGGCTCGGCGACCCTGTCGACTCCGAGATCGACCGCAAGGTCGCGGCGCTGGTCCCGACCGGCCGACCCGGACGAGGCCTCATCCCCAGCAAGCTGCACTTCCTCGGCGCCCTGCCCCGCGTCGACGGCGACGGCGACTCGGCCACCTTGGGTGAGGGTGTCGATGACCTCATCGACCGCGCGAACGCAGCGTGGCAGGGCACCCCCGGACCCACGCTGCGCCTGCTGCCCGAGCTGATCAGCCTGGACAGGATCCGCGAGGACGCCGTTCGCCG
>NZ_JANPEO010000591.1:0-1541 GCF_031422975.1 Nocardioides sp.
CTTCCCGACCAACGTCAGTCGCGGCTCGGACCTGTCTGCCAGCACCGCCGAGACGCGCACGGGTCACCACATCTACACGCCACTCGCGCCCGCACAGGTCGATCGCGGCCGCTGGGTGTTTCTCTCCGAGTGGACCGACGCCCTGGCCGGCGCGGGATTCTCCAGCGGCGCGGCAGAGTTCGAGGCCATGCAGCTCCTGCGGCGCCCCGTAGCCCGGGCCACCTGCGCGGCCGTGCTCGGTGACCTCGACCCGGCAACCCGCAACCAGGTGGCGGACCAGGTGCTCGCCTGGATCGACGCCCTGGCGCCAGTGATCTCGAGCCCCCGCGCCCCCGGCCGCTGGAGCCGCGCGCGCCGCGGCGAGCGCCGCGCCCGCCTCGCCCTCGACGACACCCTGACCGACGTCCTGGCGGCGCTGGGGATCACCGAGACGCCCCCCATCGTCGCCACCATGCTCGCCGCGGGCATTCAGGTGCCCATCGCCGCCGGGGCCTGGCTGCTGGTCTTCCTGGCCGACCATCGAGACCACGACGTCGACCCCGACCATGCCGTCTGGGAAGCCCTGCGCCTCACTCCACCGACCTGGGTGACCGCCCGGGTGACCACGGCCCCCGTCGAGCTGGCCGGACAGCACGTCCCGGCCGGCGAAGTCGTGCTGGTCAGCCCGCTCCTCCTCGGCCGTCTGGCCGAGCTGGTGCCGGGCGACCCGGCAGACCTCGGCACCTTCGACCCAACGAGATGGCATCGCGACGACGTCCGAGCAGGCGCCTGGCTCCCGTTCGGCGCCGGCGCTCACGCCTGCCCCGGTCGCACCCTCGGATTCGGCCTGCTCCGCGATCTGGCCGTCTGGGCGGGTCGGCATCGCCTAGCACTGGCGTCATCGGTCACAATCGACCAGAGCAGGGGAATCCTCCCCTCGCCCGCCCGCATCACCGTCTCGCCCAGGATGAAATCGATCGATGATCCGTAGCCCCGCCCTCCAGGACGTGCCACTGGACGCCTCCGCCTCGCCGTCGGCGGCCCGGCTCGCCACGGTGATCCTGGATACCGGGACGTCGCTCGACCAGGCGTTCACACTGACCGCCGACCACCTCCTGACCCTTCCGCGCGTCGAGGCCGTCACGGCCGCCCTCACCACCTTCGCGCCCCAGGACGAACGCGGCTGGCTGCACCTCGGTCAACGGGCGTGGGTGACCGAGTGGCTGAGGCCCGGCACCGCCTGCTCGATCCTGCCCCCGCCCGGTGCGGGGCCGGAGGCCGCGCTGACGATGCCGTGGGTGTCGCCTCGCGCGCGCGAGGAAGCCCTCGTCCTGGTCGACATCGACCTCCTGCCACCCGAGGCCGATCAGGACTGCCGCGAGCTGTCGGCCTGCGGTATCCGCAGCATGGTGGTCCGCGCCCAGTTCGCGGACGGAGTCATGTACGGCAGCCTCGCGATGGGCGGTGCGGGCACCGGCCCGTGGCCTGATGGCGATGTCGCGGACTTCCGACTCCTCAACGCCGCGCTCACCTCACGCATCGCGCTCGAGCAGGCGCGCCGC
>NZ_JANPEO010000592.1:0-6562 GCF_031422975.1 Nocardioides sp.
GCCCCGGCAACGCCCACGGCTCGATCATCGCGGTCGGATCGAGGTAGGGGATCCCGTGGAAGGCGACCGGACCGTGCTCGTCCTGGAGAAGCACGGGCGTGCCGACGGCACGCGCGTCCGTGCGGATGAACACCCCGGCGACGTCGATGAGGCGGCTGCCGAACCCGAGGCGCTGCGCCGAGTCGTGGTTGCCGCTCGTGACCACGACGGACGCCCGCGAAGCCGCGAGCCGGGCGAAGGTCTCGTCGGCCAGCCGGACGGCGTCGACGTGGGGCAGGGCACGGTCGTAGACGTCGCCGGCAACGACCACGACGTCGATGCTCTCGGACTCGACGACCTCGAGCAGGTGGTCCACGAACACGCCTTGATGGCCGAGGAGCCCTTCGCGGTGGAAGGACCTCCCCAGGTGCCAGTCAGAGGTGTGCAGGATCCGCATGGATCGAGCCTAGATTCGACCACCGACAACGGTCGGGAGCCCACGCCGCGACAGGCCAGTCAGGCGTACTGCACGCACCGTCCGGGACTGGTGAAGCCGAACAGCGCCAGCCCCGACTCGGACGCGAGGCGCACCGAGAGACTGGTCGGCGCGCCGACCGCGACGAGGGAGCCGATGCCGCTCGCCACGGACTTCTGCACCAGCTCGAAGCCGGCGCGGCCGCTGACCACCAGGCATGCCTCGCTGCGCGGTTCGCCGGCCAGCACCCGGGCGCCGATCACCTTGTCGACGGCATTGTGGCGCCCGACGTCCTCCCGGACGACGAGGATGCGACCGTCCGCGTCAGCCAGCGCCGCGGCGTGCACACCACCGGTCCTGCTGAAGACCGGCTGCTTCTCGCGCAGCGCGTCGGGGAGTGTCCGGATGACGTCGGGGGAGGGGAGTGCGCCTTGCCAGGGGGTCGCTGTCCGGACGTCCAGCACCGCCGCGACGCTGTCCTTCCCGCACACGCCGCACGCCGACGAGCCGGCCGACTGGGCCGCGTGCCGGTGGCCGATGTCGGTGGCCCCCGACACGATGATCGTCACGACGTTGAACTCCTGCTCCGGATCCAGGTCGGCGTCGGTGCAGTAGGCCACCCTCACTATCTCGGAAGGAGCCACCAGTGACTCGTTCACCGCGAAGCCCGCCGCCAGCTCGAAGTCGTGACCCGGCGTCCGCATCGTCACCCAGACGCGCTCGGCCGGGGCACCGGTCGACGCCAGCCTGATCTCCAGGGGTTCCTCGGTCGCGAGCCGGTCCTCGTGCGTGCGGGCGCCGGCGTCGGTGTGCTCGGTGACGCGCGTGCGCACCGACGGTCCGGGCCTGCGGGCTAGCGTGCTCATGGCTTCGAGCGTACGGCGATGCGCCGGCGCAGCTCGTCGGCCATGATCGCCAACGTCCGTCGAAGGGAGTGGTCCAGGCTCGGATCGCCGGCGAGCGCCTCGGAGCGAGCCACGGTCTCGTCGGTCAGCGAGGTGAGCGGGAAGAACCAGCACGCGGCGTCGGCCAGCAGCCAGCCGGCGCGACGAGACGCGGTGCCGGGCAGCTCGTCGAAGAACCTGTCGACGTACGCATCGGTCAGGGACTCCTGTCCGGGTTGCCACATGCCCTGTCCCGAGGCCTGCAGCTCGTAGTTGGGCACGTCCTCGACCCCGATGAACCGATCCCAGGCCCAGGCCTTGGCCTCGAGACAGGGCAGGGAGGCGACAGCCCGGGCGTGCTGGACCGTGGAGACCGCGGTGGGTTCGTCCGCCAGGTGCTCATCGAGCGCGGACCACTCGATCGCGCCCAGGCTCGCGAGTCTGCTCAGCAGCCGCCAGCGCACCGCGAGGTCGATCGACACGCCTGCGGGCACCGCCCCCGCGAGCCACTGGTCGAGCACATCGGAGGAGAGGCAGGTCTCGATCGCGGCCTGGAACGCCGCGTGCTGCACCGTGCTGTCCGCGACGGCAGTCGTCGCGCGCTCCAGATACGCCGTGTGCAGAGCACTCAAGGAGGCGACCGGGTCGGCACTGAGCGGTGCAACCTTCGTCACCAGCCACTCGGTCAGCAGCATCTTGCTCGGATCGGACGCGCGCGTGTTGAACCCCAGCGGTTCGTCGCTGGTCTCGCCCGGGATCGACCGCACTGCCAGCGCGAGCACGTCGTCGGGTCCGGCGATGCCGGTCTCGAACGAGCTGCGCACGTTGTTCCACACGGCTGCCCGCAGCGTGTCGTCGGTCAGTCTCGGCATCAGCCCGGGCAGCCTGGCCAGGGACTGCTGGTCGAGCTGAGCCACGAGCCAGGAGGTCTCGTCGACGTCGAGGACGAGCGTTTCCTCGGGCGCCACCACGACGGCGCAGCTCGCCTCGGCCAGTGTCACCGCCTGGCGCCGCCAGGTGCCGTCCGGGCCCACCAGCGCGACGTTGAACGCGTGGCGCCGCTCGGTCGACTCGGAGCCCGGGGGAGTACGCCGCAGCACACCGTTCATCCGGTCCAGCGCGATCCGGTCCACCCCGCTCGTGCGCAGCCAGCCCTGCGTGACGTCGCCCAGATCACCGGCGCCGGCTCGCTCCCAGCTCGCGAAGAGGTCGTGCATCGTGGCGTTGCCGAACCGGTGGGCGGCGAAATGGTCGTTGACGCCGGTGAAGAAGACCTCGTCGCCGAGGCGAGCGTTCAGCTGCTTGAGGACGCTCGAGCCCTTGGCGTAGGAGATGCCGTCGAAGTCCTGCAGCGCGGCGACCGCGTCCGAGGCGCCGTTGCCGGCAACCGGGTGCGTGCTCGGCCCGGCGTCCGCAAGCAGTCCCCACTGCCGACGAGCGTAGGAATTGTGCACCCAGGCATCGTCGAACTCAGTGGCATCGGCGATCACCCGATTGCCCAGGTACTCGGCGAAGGACTCGTTGAGCCAGAGGTCGTCCCACCACTTCGGCGTGGTGGTGTTGCCGAACCACTGGTGCGCCAGCTCGTGCGCGATCGTCGAGGCCCGGATGGTGTGGGCGCTGCGGGTCACCCGGGACGTGAAGAGGTAGGGATCGCGCAGCGTGACGCAGCCGGGGTTCTCCATCGCACCGGCATTGAAGTCGGGCACGAACGCCTGGTGGTAGTCGCCGAAGGGATAGCGCTCGTCGAAGAGCCGGTGGAGCTCGTCGAAGGACTGCCCGGTCACGGTCAGGATCTCCTCGGCGTCCCGGTCGAGCGCGTCCGCGATGCTCTGGCGAGCCGTCAGGCCGAGCCGGATCCCGTCGTGCTCGGTGCTGATGGCGTGCCAGGGACCGGCGACCAGCGTGACGAAGTACGTCGACAGCGGTGGCGTCTGCTCGAACTCCCAGACGCCCGGCTCGACCTGCTCGCCCGGCGCGTTCGCGTACACCGTCCACTCGCGCGGAGCCTTCACGTGGAACGTGTACGACGCCTTGAGGTCGGGCTGGTCGAAGCAGGCGAAGATGCTGGGCGCCGCGTCCATGAAGGACATGCCGTAGACGTAGTGGCGACCGTCGGCCGGATCGACGCTGCGGTGCAGCCCTTCGCCGTCCGACCGGAAGCGCATCACGGCATCGACCATGAGCTCATTGGTGCCGGGCTGCGTCGGCAACCTCAGCCGCCCTCCGTCCAGCGAGTCCGGATCCAGCAGCGAGCCGTTGAGCCGGACCTCGCCGATCCGCACCGGTTTCACGTCGACGAACGTCTCGGCGCCGGTCGACTCGAAGACGACGATGGTCCTCGAACCGAAGGTCTCCGCCGACGACGCGAGGTCCAGCGCCACGTCGTACGACGTGACCTGCAGGGTCGCGAAGCGCTCGATGGCTTCGCGGTGCTGAAGGCTCAGATGGGGGGATCCGGTCACGCGTGCACCCTAGTCACCGAAGGGTTTCCGGGGTGTGGCAGATCACCCCTGGAATGGTCCCGTGCGCGCCTTCGACAGTCGTAGAATGTAAGAGTCGCGTCAGCGGCACTATTCATTACATCTCGTCCCATCTCGTCACGTGGCCGGCACGGCCGAAAGGACCAGGAACACCATGAGCACGCAACTGCACCTCGCCTACGGCATCGTCGAGGGACGGGCCCACTTCGCCGAGGACAGGGCCCTGCTTCGAACGGTGGAACTGGCTCGCAGTGAGCAGCGTCGCGCAGCCCGCGCCGCGCGCCGCAACGCGCGCTGAGTCGAGCATTCGCGGGCGCTCTATGCTCGCGGCATGAGCGACGAGACCCTCCGTAGCATCGCGCTGAGAAAGATCGGCGACGCCCGCTTCAAGGCGACCAACGCCCGCGGAGGTGAGACGTTCATGGGCGCCGGGGGAGAAGACCCCGACTTCACCCCGATCGAGCTCCTCCTCGCGGCCATCGCCGGCTGCAGTGCGCTCGACGTCGAGGCCATCACGAAGAAGCGGGCCACTAGCACTGGATTCGAGATCTCGGCGGAGGGGCACAAGGTCCGCGACGAGCACGGCAACCATCTGACCGGACTCCGGATCACGTTCGATGTCGCGTTCCCCGAGGGGCCCGAGGGCGACGCCGCCCGGGAGGTCCTGCCGCGCGCCATCGCGATGTCACGCGACCGGCTCTGTACCGTGAGCCGCACGGTCCAGCTGGGCACGGAGGTCACCTACGACGGCCCTCACGTCGAGGCCTGACTCGGGTCATGCGGGCGAAACCGCTGCGTGGCTGGGCCACGCAGCGGCATCGGCCCTGGTGGGTCCGTCAGCCGATCGTGACGGCGGTGATGTCGATCGGACCGGCGTTGGGCACGCCACCACCGGCCGGGTGGGAGCCGTCGTCGCCCTTCTTGGCGGCCTCGGTCAGCAGCGCGAGCCCGGCCGGGTCGACCGTGCCGAAGACGTTGTAGTTGGCCGTCAGACCGGGGGAGTCGTTGAACACGAAGAAGAACTGCGAGCCGTTGGTGTCGGCGCCGGCGTTGGCCATCGCCAGCGTGCCGGCGGTGTAGGTCTCATCCCCGGTCAGCTCATCGGCGTAGCTGTAGCCCGGACCACCCGAGCCGGTCCCGGACGGATCGCCGCACTGCAGGATCCCGAAGGAGGGCGAGGTCGCCATGCGCGGGCAGGGTGAGTCGTCGAAGAAGCCCTGCTCGGCCAGCGACACGAACGAGTTGACCGTGCACGGGGTGGCGTCGGCGTCCAGCGTCGCCGGGATGTCGCCCAGCGTGGTCTCGAAGACGATGCTCACCTGCCCGGACACAGTGGGCTCGCTCGGCGGGAGGTCGACCTCCTTGGCTGCCGGGGAGCCGTCTTCGACGTACTCACACGGCCCCGCGGCGGCCTCCGAGTCAGTGGGGGTCTCGCTCGTCCCCGCACTGGTGGACGGGTCGGCTGCCGTGTCGGCGTCGCGTTCGTTGCCGCATGCGGCAAGGGAGAGACAGGCCAGGGTCGCCGAGATGGCAACGAGTCGCTTCAACATGCCGACGATGGTAGGCGAGAGGGTGTCGCCGGCTGACGAGGCATGATCTCCGCATGCCCTACAGCCCTGCGCACGACTCGGTCGACGACCCGGCGGTGCTGCTCGACTTCATCGAGGCTCACCCGTTGGCGACCCTGGTGACCCACGACGGCGAAACGCCCGACGCCGACCTGATTCCGTTGCTCGCGCAGAAGGGGAGCGCCGGCCTGGACCTCGTCGGGCACGTGGCCCGGGCGAACCCACTGTGGGAGCGAGCTCAGGTCGGGCCCGTGCTCGCCGTCTTCGGCCCGGTCGGTCACTACGTGTCGCCCACCTTCTATCCCAGCAAGGCCGAACACCACCGCGTCGTTCCGACCTGGAACTACCTCGTCGTCCACGCGCAGGGGGAGCTGGTCGTGCACGACGACCGGGCCTGGACCCGGGCCGCCGTGGCGCGCCTGACCCAGACCATGGAGAACGGTCGCTCGGAGCCGTGGCGGGTGGGAATGGCTCCGCGCGAGTACGTCGAGCGCCAGCTCGACCAGATCGTGGGCATCAGCGTCCGGGTCACCTCACTCATCGGCAAGTTCAAGATCTCCGCCGCCCGGCACACCGCGGACCGCGAGGGGGCCGCCGCAGGGATCGCGGGCGACGGCGGGCCGGCCGAGCTCGTGGCGGCGATGCGCCTAGGATTGCGGCCGTGAACGAACGTGCGACCACCCCGGGGGACCGGCTCCCGCTTCTCATCACCGTCGGCGTGTTCGTGGTGATGGTGGCGTTCCTCCCGCTGGTGTGGATGCTCGACCGCGGCCTCGAGGACGACCGGCCGATGTACCAGGACATGCTGAGGATGCAGACCTACCAGGCGGCCCACATCGCCAACGGCGGACGACCGGTCGAGGCAACGGTGTCCGACGGTGGGTCCGTCAAGGTCGGCAGCAACGATTTCGTCGCTTCGCCGGGTGTCGCGCTCGTCGTACGCGCGGTCGACGGCAACTCCTACTGCATCAGCGCGAGCAATGCGGACGGCTTGAAGTCCCCGGAGCACTGCAGCTCGTAGTTCCGGTGTGAGGTCCGCAGCCGCAGTTCTCGCCCCGCCACGCTTCGAGCCCTTCACGGACAGCGACGGCAGCGATGATGAGCCCGGCGATGGGGTCGGCCCACGACCAGCCGAGGGTCGCGTTCAGGACCAACCCGACGAGCAGGACCGCT
>NZ_JANPEO010000593.1:0-1767 GCF_031422975.1 Nocardioides sp.
CGCAGGACCCGGAAGTCGCCGCCGAAGAACGGGGCGCTGTAGTCGGCGTAGAGCATGGGCACGAATCCGGGCCACGGCTCGAAGGTGGACGACGTCCATTCCCAGACATCGCCGATGAGCTGCTCCACGCCGTACGCCGACGCGCCGGCCGGGAAGGCACCCACGAGCGCGGGGCGCAGGGCGTCGCCGCCGAGGTTGGCCAGGTCCGGCGTCCATTCCGCGTCCCCCCAGGGCCAGCGGCGGCGACGCCCCTCCTCCGGATCCCAGGCGCAGGCCTTCTCCCATTCCTGTTCGGAGGGCAGCCGCGCACCCGCCCATGCGGCGTAGGCCTGCGCCTCGTGGAAGCAGACATGCTGGACCGGCTCGTCGGGTGGGATGTCCTCGACCAGGCCGAACCGTGTTCGTGAGCCGTCCGATGACCAGGTGAGCGGACGGTCCAGGCCCGACTCGACCCGGTGGGACCAGCCGCGCGTCGACCACCACCCGGCGTCGTCGTAGCCGCCGTCGTCCATGAATGCCTGCCACTGGGCGTTGGTGACAGGGGCGCGGGCGATGCGGAAGTCCGGCAGATCGACGATGTGTGCCGGACGCTCGTTGTCGAGGGACCAGGGTTCGTGAGTCCCATCGACACCGAGGGTGAAGGGCCCGGCGGGGACCAGCACCGACTCCGACGGCAACTGCCGGCCAGGGGGCAGCGCAGTCCCGGGACCGAGGAGCGGTTCGCCGGCGCGCAACTGGTGGGTGGCCAGCATGGTCTCGACGTGTTGCTGCTCGTGCTGCTCGACCATGACGTGGGCGAACAGATCCTCGGGCGTGTCAGCGTCGGCCCTCTCCAGTGCGTCGAAGACGCGCGAGCGCACGTCTCCGATGAAGCTGCGGGCCTCTCGCGGGCTCAGCAGCGGGAGGGCGACACGGCTGGACCGAGGGTGCTCGAAGGCGTCGTAGAGGCGCTCCACCTGAGCGGTCAGCAGCCCTTGTCGGGCAGGGTCGCCACCTCGCAGCAACCAGAGGTCCTCCTGCTGACCGATGTGCGCGAGGTCCCAGACCAGCGGGCTCATCAAGGGACTGTGCTGGGTGGTCAGCTCGACGTCTTCGAGGTCGGTCAGCCTCCGGGTGCGCGCACGCGCATCCTCGAGTCCACGGGCGACGGTCTCACGCACGGGCCTCCTCCTCCAGGACCTGCAGCGGGCTGGTTCGTCGGATCCGGGCGCCGAGCTCGCTGCTCAGACTGCGACCGCTCGAGAGGAGCTCGACCAGGGCCTCCACGTCGGCCCGAAGTGGTGCCGGGCAGCGCCGGGCAGCCACCTCACCGCAGGCCGTCACCGCGACCCGCAGGGCCGGGTCGGCGAGGCCACGGCGGGCGGCGGTCTCCCATTCGCCTGCAACGGGCTCGCAGAGCTCTGCCGCAGCATCGGCGGCCACCGGGTCATCGATCAGGGTCACGGCCATGGCGGCCATGGCCGGCCACCACCGGTCGGGCATGGCATCGATGCATCGGATCTCGACGTAGCCGCGCGGCCGGATCGGTGGGAACAGGGTCGTGAGGTGGTAGTCGAGGTCCTGACGGCTTGCCGGGCGACCGATGAGCTGGGGCTCGCCCAGCCAGGCGCCGAACGGCACACGTCGGGTGACCGGCATGAGCCGTTCGCCGTCGGCGACCAGCATGACCGGCGCGTGGAGCGCGTTGTCCGCCCAGGCGTCGGCAGGGCCGCCGGCCGAGATCGGGTCGCTCCGCCCGGCATCGATGCCGTGCCAGGTCTCCTGTCG
>NZ_JANPEO010000594.1:0-4696 GCF_031422975.1 Nocardioides sp.
GCGGCTTCGATCGCGGCCAGGGTCGCGGCCGGGTCGCTGGTGTCGTCGGGGTCGACGCCGCCGATCACCAGGCCACCGAGGTCGCCCTTGAGCAGTGCGGCCACGATCGCGTTGCCGTCACGACCAGCGGCCTCCGGCAGCGTGGCCACGCCCCAGGCGGTGGCGGCATCGCCGGGAGCCGCGGCGTCACCCGCGGGACGACCGCCGGGCAGCAGGCCCGGCAGGCAGCCGGCCTCGACCGCACCGCGGTCCCCGGCCCGGCGAGGCACCCAGGCCAACCGAGCCCCGGTGGTCTTCGCGAGCTCGAGCGCCGCGGTCAGGGCACCATGGCTCTGGGCGAGGCGCTCACCGACAAGGATCACCCCGCCGGCGTCGAGCGCGGTGAGTCCGTCATGGGCGAGAGCGCCCAACGCCTCGGCCTCGGTGCCGGGCACCGTCGGGATCAGGCGGCCCTTCATCTTGGCGAGGCCCCGCGTGCTGTACGGCGCCAGGGCGACGACCGACGTCGCGTGCTTGGACGCCTTGCGCAGCCGCAGGAAGATCGTGGCCGCCTCGTCCTCGGGCTCGAGGCCGGCGAGCACGACGACGGAGGCGGTCTCCAGGTCGGCGTACGACACCTCGCCGCTGAGGGCGACGAACGACGCGAGGAAGTCCGCCTCCTCGGCAGTGTGCGGTCGGGCGCGGAAGTCGATGTCGTTGGTGCCGAGAGCGACGCGCGCGAACTTCGCGTAGGCGTAGGCGTCCTCGGCGGTCACGCGACCACCCGTCAGCACAGCGCTGGCGCCCGCGGCCTGCAGGCCCCGGGCCGCGACCGCGAACGCCTCGGGCCAGGAGGCCGGGCGGAGCTCCCCGTCTCCGCCGTCCTCCACGCGGTCACGCACCATCGGGTGCGTGAGGCGGTCGTCCTGACGGGCGTAGTGGAAGGCGAACCGGTCCTTGTCGCTGATCCACTCCTCGTTGACCTCTGGATCGTTGCCGGCGAGGCGCCGCATCACCTTGCCGCGACGGTGGTCGATCCGGATCGCGGCACCACAGGAGTCGTGCTCGGCGACCCCCGGCGTGGAGACGAGGTCGAAGGGGCGCGAGCGGAAGCGGTACTCGGCGCTGGTCAGGGCGCCGACCGGGCAGATCTGGATGGTGTTGCCGGAGAAGTAGGACAAGAACGGCGCATCGTCGGCGATGCCGATCTGCTGCATGGCGCCGCGCTCGATCAGCGCGATGAACGGGTCACCGGCGATCTCGTCGGAGAAGCGGGTGCAGCGCTGGCAGACGATGCAGCGCTCACGGTCGAGCAGCACCTGGGCCGACAGGTTGATCGGCTTGGGGAAGGTGCGCTTGACGCCCTCGAACCGCGTCTCGCCGCGGCCGTTGGACATGGCCTGGTTCTGGAGGGGGCACTCGCCGCCCTTGTCGCAGACCGGACAGTCGAGCGGGTGGTTGATGAGCAGGAACTCCATCTGCCCCTGCTGCGCCTTGTCGGCGACCTTGCTCGTCACCTGGGTCTCCACGACCATGCCCTCCGCGACCGGCAGCGTGCAGGATGCCTGTGGCTTGGGGAGGGGCTTGCCGTTGCCGGCGTCGGGGATCTCGACCAGGCACTGCCGGCACGCACCGACCGGGGCGAGCAGCGGGTGGTCGCAGAAGCGCGGGATCTGCACGCCCACCTGCTCGGCAGCACGGATCACCAAGGTGTGCGGGGGGACGCTGATCTGCACGCCGTCGATGGTGACGGTCACCAGGTCCGTCTTCTCGGGAGTGGTCGTCATGAAGCGGTTGCTCCTGCCCGGGAGAAGTGGGTCGAGGCCGCGGGGTCGAACGGGCAGCCGGGGCGGTCCCCCGCACCACGAGCCTTCTGGTCCAGGTGCGCGAGGTAGTCGTCGCGGAAGTACTTGATCGAGCTCGAGATCGGGCTCGTGGCTCCGTCACCGAGGGCGCAGAACGACCGACCCAGGATGTTGTCGCACTGGTCGAGGAGCAGGTCGAGGTCGCCCTCGCTGCCCTGGCCGTTCTCCAGTCGCGCCAGCGTCTGCACCAGCCACCACGTGCCTTCGCGACACGGCGTGCACTTGCCGCAGGACTCGTGCTTGTAGAACTCGGTCCACCGCAGCACGGCTCGCACGACGCAGGTGGTCTCGTCGAAGAGTTGGATCGCGCGGGTGCCGAGCATGGAGCCCGCCGCCCCGACGCCTTCGAAGTCGAGGGGTATGTCGAGGTGCTCGGCCGTCAGCAGCGGGGTGCTCGACCCACCGGGCGTCCAGAACTTCAGCTCGTGGCCCTCGCGCATGCCGCCGGCCAGGTCGATCAGCTGGCGCAGCGTGATGCCGAGCGGGGCTTCGTACTGACCCGGCCTGGTGATGTGTCCGGACAGGCTGAAGATGCCGTAGCCCTTGGACTTCTCGGTCCCCATCGAGGCGAACCACCCCGCGCCGTTGCCGATGATGCTCGGCACGGACGCGATCGACTCGACGTTGTTGATGACCGTCGGGCTGGCGTAGAGACCAGCCACCGCCGGGAACGGCGGGCGCAGCCGCGGCTGGCCGCGGCGACCCTCCAGCCCCTCGAGCAGCGCCGTCTCCTCCCCGCAGATGTAGGCACCGGCACCGGCGTGCACGACGACGTCGAGGTCGTAGCCCGTGCCGTTGATGTCCTTGCCGAGCAGGCCGGCGAGATAGGCCTCCTGGACGGCGCGCTGCAGCCGACGGACGACGTGCAGCACCTCACCCCGGACGTAGATGAACGCGTGGTTGGCGCGGATGGCGAAGGAGCTGATGATCACGCCCTCGAGCAGCGTGTGCGGACTGGCCATCATGAGCGGGATGTCCTTGCAGGTGCCCGGCTCCGACTCGTCGGCGTTGACGACGAGGTACTTCGGCTTCCGGCCGGCTGGGGTCGCAGGGTCCTGCGGGATGAAGCCCCACTTCATGCCGGTGGGGAACCCGGCGCCGCCGCGACCGCGCAGACCGGAGTCCTTGACCGCGGTGATGATGTCGTCGGGCGCCATCGTGAGCGCCTTCTTCATGGCGACATAGCCGCCCTGCTGCTCGTAGGCGGCCAGGGTCCAGGCCCGGTCCTGGTCCCAGTTGTCGGTGAGGACCGGGGTCAACATGTCGGTCATTTGCCCTCCTGCGCCAGTGTCTCGGACTCCGCGCGCGACGTGTCGGCGGCTTAGACCGCCTCGACCGTGCTCACGGGGTGAACCGGCGACCCGGATGCGTCGGTCGCCGGCGCCGTCCAGCCGTTGGCCCGCGCGATCTTCAGGCCGACCAACGAGGCCGGGCCAGCGGCCGGGCCCTCGTCGGCGAGGTCGTCGGGGAAGCCCGCGAGCACGCGCTCGGCCTGCTTCCAGGTGCACAGCTTGGGGCCGCGCGTGGAGTGGACGTCCCTGCCGGCGCGCAGGTCGTCGACGACCTGGACCGCGGAGGCCGGCGTCTGGTTGTCCATGAACTCCCAGTTGACCATCATCACCGGCGCGTAGTCGCAGGCCGCGTTGCACTCGATGTGCTCGAGGGTGACGGCGTTGTGGTGCTCGGCGGTCCGCTCCGTTGTCTCGTCGTTGCCGACGTCGAGGTGGTCCTTGAGCCGCTCGAAGATCAGGTCGCCACCCATGACGGCGCACAGCGTGTTGGTGCACACGCCGACGAGGTAGTCGCCGACGGGCTTGCGCTTGTACATCGTGTAGAACGTCGCGACACCGCTGACCTCGGCGGCCGAGATGCCGAGGATCCCGGCGCAGGCCTCGATGCCCTCGGGGGTCACCCGGCCCTCGACCGACTGCACGAGGTGCAGCATCGGGAGCAGGCCCGAGCGTGCCTCGGGGTAGCGCGCGGCGATGGCCCGCAGCTCGGCGTACGTCTCGGCGCCGAGTGCCGTGTCGTTCTCGGTGAACCTGGCGGTGCTCATTCCTGGTGTGATCCCTCGGTCGCTGGCTCGTGCCTCGCTCGGCTCTGTCGGGGTCATCGGTCGACGCCTCCCATCACGGGGTCGATCGAGGCGATGGCGACGATGACGTCGGCGACCATGCCGCCCTCGCTCATCACGCTGGTGGCCTGGAGGTTGGTGAAGGACGGGTCGCGGAAGTGCGCCCGGAACGGACGGGTGCCGCCGTCGGAGACGACGTGCGCGCCGAGCTCGCCGCGCGGCGACTCGATCGGGACGTAGGCCTGGCCGGCCGGGACCCGGAAGCCCTCGGTGACGAGCGTGAAGTGATGGATCAGCGCCTCCATCGACTCGCCCATGATGTGGCGGATGTGGTCGAGGGAGTTGCCCATGCCGTCGGAGCCGATCGCGAGCTGGCTGGGCCACGCGATCTTCTTGTCCGCGACCATCACCGGCGCGCCCTCGAGGTCGGCCAGGCGGTCGGCGGCCTGCTCGACGATCTTGAGCGACTCGTCCATCTCGGCCAGCCGCACGCGGAAGCGGCCGTAGGCGTCGGCGGTGTCCCAGGTCTGGACCTCGAAGTCGTAGTCCTCGTAGCCGGAGTAGGGCTGCGTCTTGCGCAGGTCCCAGGCATAGCCGGTCGCACGCAGCGGCGGGCCGGAGAGGCCGAGGGCCAGGCAGCCGGCGAGGTCGAGGTGGCCCACGTCGACGAGGCGGGCCTTGAAGATCGGGTTGGCGTTGCAGAGTGCGGCGTACTCGGGCAGGCGCTTCCTCATCAGGGCGATGAAGTCGCGGATCTCGTCGAGGGCGCCGGGTGGCA
>NZ_JANPEO010000595.1:0-5893 GCF_031422975.1 Nocardioides sp.
CGATGGCGGCACCAGCAGTCCGGACAGGAGCGGAACGACGAGGAAGACCGCGACCGCGAGCTCGGTGTCGAGGGCCGTGAAGTCGATGCCGTCGCTTCTGATGGTGACGGCGCCTCCGAGGAGCATGGCCGTGATGGCGACGGTCGCCACACGGCACCATGGGGGACCGATCAGGAACGGCGCGACCGCTATGTAGGCCGCTGTGCCGAGGACGCCGAGTCCGACGCCGAGCACCAGGAGGGCATAGGTGCCTGAGAGCGTGACCTGACCGATTAGAAAGCCGTCGTCGGAGGTCAGTCCGAGCGCGGACTCCTGCGCTACCCGGAGCAGCAGCATCCCCCCTCTGAGGAGTACGCCGATGCACATGCCAGTGATGACCCCACCGAGGGCGATCACGCGTGCGGTCGCCCACAGTTCCTGTGCGTAGGTCGGGGATCCGGCAGGGCGCCCGGGGACGGATGGGACGACTGTGTCCCGAGATGACCTCCCCGGTCGGGCCCCAGAACCCGACCAGCGCGGACGGGCTCGCAGCCGCCGAGAGACAGTCCGCGCGGGAGTCTCCATCACGGCAGTGCGGCCGCCGCGATAGGCCGGCGCGCGGTCAGGACCAGCACCAGCAGAGCGCCCGCGGCGAGGGCCATCCACACGAGGCTGAACCCGAGCGCGAACGGAGCAACCATCGCCCCAGCCAGGACGACCATGGTCACCAGGGCGACGTTGCGGCCTGTCCCTCCACCGGGTGCGAGGTGGCCCAGCTCGGCGATGGAACCAATCACCACGAGGGTGGCGGCCGCGAGCAATTCGGGCGTCCACCAGGCAATGAAGGCTGGAATGGCGCCGATGATCACGAGCATGGCGCAGGCTCGAGGACGCCGTGACCGCAAGGCCGATCCGACCACGAGCGAGGCGGCTGCCGGCAGCACCAAGAGCAGCTGGTCGGCATATGGTCGACCGGGCTCGTTCCAGATCGCATGGGCGATGAGCAGGTAGGCCAGCGCGATCGGCAGCGCCCCCATTGCCCACCACCACCGGAGTGCGAGCCGGGTGAGTTCGTGCGCCAGGTCAGCTGGTCGAGGAGACGGCCGACCGCATGCTGCCGCGCGTTGAACGTGAACCCACGAGATGTCGGCGGCCGTCCCGCCCACCGTCCTCCCGAAAATGGAGAGCCCTACCCACCTGCCTGGTGGGTTCTCCTGTGTCGCGGAGGACTGTTGCTCCCACACGTCGGAGGTAATCTCGCCTCGTCGGCGCTCGGCCGCTTCCGAGTTCACCAGGCCCGAGTAGAAGCCGACCCATCGCAGGGACTGTCGTGCCGCGAATCGCGCGGTCCCGGTCGACCGAGCGGCTTGCTCGGGAGTCGACCACTGCCGGGGGAGATCGACATTCACGACAGGCCCCATGCTGCTCGCCCGACCACCCGCGGGTCGACGGTGGTTCCTCGCTGAGAGGTCAGGGCCGACTCGGCGGCACCTGTGGCTTCGTAGAGCCGTCGTCGTGGACGACCCTGCGCCGCGGCCACCGAGGCGTCCTCCCAGTCGCTGCTGAGTAGACCGGCTGCCTCGAGGCGGCCCAGCGCCTTGTAGAGCGTGCCGTGGGCGGTGAGACGTCGGGCCCCGGACTCGGTGGCGAGCAACTTGGCGATCTGGTAGCCGTGGAAGCGCCCATCGCCGCTCCCACGCAGGTCCATAGCCGCGGTGAGGATGTCGACTTCCAAGGCAAGCAGCTGGCCCGGTTTGCGTCGCATGTCATGGACTATAGGAAGGTATCTTCCTATAGTCCATGACATGAGCTCTCCCAGCGCCACTCACTCGGCTCGGGCAGGGCGGACCCTGACAAGGGACGCGGCATGACTCCCCGACTCGTTCGCCGCCTGACGCTGGCTCTGGCCGTTGTCTACGCCGCATTGGGCACGCTCGAAGTAGTGCTGAAAGTCGCGGAAGGATCCGCAGTGGCCACAATCGGCTTCTTTGGCGGCACGCTTTTGAGCGGTGCCGGGCTGATCCTCTGCGGCCTGTTTGCGCACGTGTCGGACACTATTCGCCGAGTGCTGGCCATCCTCGGAGCGGCGGTCGGGCTGCTGGCGAGTGCCTGGACGCTCGTGGTGCCCATTCTTGCCATCACGGTGATGGGCGGGAATGTGGTCCGGCCGGCGGTACCGCGCACGGAGGCCGATCAACCGTGACGAACCATCGAATCGAAATCGGACCCTTGGCCAGGCTCATGCGCTGCAGCACCTGACGGCAGGCGACCAACTCCACAAAGTTCAGGGGAGCCCTAAGGACGCGCTGACGCGCCGGCAGCGAGCAGCCCCATTTCAGCGCCGAAGTCGACGTGCCACGCTTGGTCCGTGCTCGCGGGTCTACTCCGCCGGAGCGATGTTTCTGGTTGAGGTGGAAGAGGTTGGTCGGGTCGTAGGCCTTCTTCACGGCGGTGAGGCGCTCGTAGATGGTGCCGTAGTTCGCTCGGATGCGGCTCTGGTCGTCCTCGGCCATGAAGTTGATGTAGCCGCCGTCGCTGGTGTGGGGCTCGAGCGCAGCGTGGTACTCACGCACCCACTTGATGTTGGCGTCGTTGTCTGCAGGGTCGAGCCACATGCCGGCGATCACGGGGGCGAAGTTGGCGTCCCGGTAGGCGAACGCGGTCGCCTCAGACGCCACGTCGTGCACGGCGCCGTCGATCGGGTAAAGGTGCATCGTCGACTCCATGGCCGGCACCTGGGGGCCGTACTCGAGGTGGGCTGCGAGACAGAGCCCCGTCGGTGAGCTCCGGTTGGAAGGCGGCCTTCCAGTAGTGCTAGAGGCCTGCTGGCAAAGGGCCGTGGAGGTCCAGGCGTCGTCACCGATCGTGGCGATGCTGGCTTTGACTCGCGTCAGCGACGAGGCGTTTCGCGCCCCGCGGCGATCCGCACGATCCCTTCCGGAGTCGCTGGGCAACGATCACGGGCGCAGAGGTCTTCGTACTCGCGGTGGCGAGCAGGGCGTTGAGTCCACGGACGCCGGAGTAGCCGTAGCCAGAGCCCTGTTTGGCGTAGCCGCGGACCTCGATGATGGTGTCGTCGATATCGATCCTCACCCGCCCAACAGGGTCGGCCGTGGTGAGCAGCGGGGACATGTCGGCCAGCCGGCCCAAGAACCGCGATGCGACCGCGTCGAGCTGGCGGACGTGGCCGAAGCTGAACGAGCGCAGGAACGAACCTAGCGTCGAGGGCGCGTAGGCGTTGGCGAAGACCCGGCCCATCCCACCGTGGCGCAACAGCACACATGTCATCGATGCTGTCCGCGCAGGCGACCATTCCCGCCACCAGCGATGCGACCTTCAACCCGGCGTTCGCACCCTTGTCGGTCGGCACCGTCAGGTGCTTGGCGGCGAGCTCGTGGAGTCCCGAGGACCGGGCCAGCATCAGGACCAGCCCGGCCGACGACACGAGATTCGGATCATCGAACACCGCAGAGGTCGCGGCCGACGTGTGGCAAAGTTGCTTCTACGAGATGCCCTTCGTGTTGGTGACAATCGTTCCCTAGACAAGATCGATTTTCCCAGCACGTAAGGGCATTCTCACTTCACGACGCGCTCACCCGCCCAAGCTCATCGGCGGATCGAGGCTCAAGGCGTGGACAAGGAGACTCCTGAAGCCGGTTGTCCGGTGTGCTGCCGCGCGCATGGGCGTAGCGGCAGACACCGGGACCGTGATGTTCGGTTCGTGCGTTGGTCAGGCCGGGACGACGGACCGGTTGCGGTTCAGGAGCCACTTGACCGCCGGGTAGCCGGTCAGCAGACCGGCGATCACACCAATCTGCATGAGGAGCCAGAAGGTGCTGTCAGTGACCGCTGGCATCGCGTTGTTGAAGTGCAGCAGGAGCATCCAGCCGACCATGCCGATGTCGAATGCGACGACGGTGATGACGGCAGCAACAATCGCTGCCCCAACGGACAACCCACGGGCGTGACCGGTGCGGGGTCCCGTGCTGGCGACACGCTCGTAGACCGCCACCATGACGACGACGAGCACCGCAATGAGGATGATCATGGGCCACATCGCCAGACCAGCGATGGTCCAGCCGACAGCGACCACGAACGGCACCGCGATGAGGTGTGCGACAGCGGATGCGCCGCCCCCGGGAAGCAACGCAACCGCCGCGTCGGCGGGCTTCCTAGCAGTGCCATCGACTGGAGCCGAATCGGTGCTAGTGCGTCCTCGGCTCAGGTAGAAGGCGATGGCGAAGGGACCGAGGTAAAGCCCGGAAGCAATCCACACCAGTTCAGTGGCGACGCTGTTGTGGCGGCGGCGACCCAGGTAGATGTCGGCGGCGATGAAGGCGGCGCTCAGAACCGAGAGCGTCAGAAAGGTCCAGGCGACTGGGGTGAGCCAGGACGGGATGGGGGATTCGGACATGTCCATTGGGTGTGTTCCTTTGTGCGAGAAGTTGGTCCGGTCGCGTACCCGGTGCGCGTGGGCCGCAGCGGAATCCGCTGCGAACAAGGCGCGTGGGGAGGAACCGGTTGCGGTCTGTGACCGGCGCTCAGGATGGCGCTAGTCGGCGGCGTGGCTTGCTAGGCGCACGCAGCGAGGAGTCGGCTCAGAGATGACACTCTGAGCGGCCTGTCAGACCCTTAACACGCACAAGGAGGACAGGGACGGCACAGTCCATGGTGTTAGTTCCCACCGTCGTCTGCGGACGAAGAACAAAGGACCGATACGAGCGAGCAGACCCAGGAACGTGTCGCGTCGCGAGGCCAGGAACAACGCCAACAAAGCGGTGACTGCCAGCCCGGCAGCAACGGTGCATTCGCCGCTAATGTCGGCGACGCAGGGGCTTTCGCACATCGACGCTAAGGTCAGTCCGCCATCACCGCCAAGCTCCAGTGTGATCACGGCGGCGACTGGAGCGACAGCCGCAGCGACAGCCGCGTCGCCCATGTCGTTCATACCCGAGACGCCCGACTGGCTGACCATGCCGGTCATGCCGGTCATGCCGGTCATGCCGGTCATGCCGGTCATGGTGGTCAGCGGGGTGGTTGATGCCGCGACCCCAAGGACTGCGCACATCAGGATTATCGCCAAGACGACTGCGGCGCACAGGGGGCGCGCCGAGGCGCTAACGACCCTGGTGGCGCCGGACATGAACATGAGCGGGATCATATCTGAGACCTAGTTGAACCTTGTTCTTCTCGGCGTTCTTCTCGGCACTGTCGGTGGCACCGACTGTCACGACTTGACGAGCACAGGCACCCAGGCCTTAGCATCGCTATATGACGATGACAAAGATAAAGGGCGTTGAACCCGCAGCAGAGGTCACCGATGGGCTGACTGCTGCTGCCTGCCTGTTCCACGGTTTCGCCGACCCGTCCCGCATCGCCCTGCTGCGCCACCTCGCGCTCGGCGAACACCGCGTCGTGGACCTGACCGCGCATCTGGGCCTGGCTCAGTCGACCGTGTCGAAGCACCTGATGTGTCTGCGGGACTGCGGGCTGGTCACCGCACGCCCGCAGGGTCGGGCAACCGTCTACTCGCTGAACCACGCCGACGCGCTCATGGACCTGTGGACAGCAGCCGAACGGCTCCTCGAGGCCACCGGCGACGCCGTGACGCTGTGCCCCAACTACGGCACCGACACCCTCAAGGACGCCTGATGGTCACTCACGTCCGAGCGCCCGTCGCCCTGACCCCCACCGACAGGGCACGGCTCGGGAGGCGGGCCCAGCTGCTGGCCGGAACGTCGGTGGCCTACAACGCCGTCGAAGCCGTCATCGCCATCACCGCCGGATTCGTCGCCGGGTCGGTTGCGCTGGTCGGGTTCGGGCTCGACTCCATCGTCGAGGTGTCGTCGGGGCTCATCATCGTGTGGCAGTTCCGGCACACGATGCCCGAGACGCGCGAGAAGCAGGCGTTGCG
>NZ_JANPEO010000596.1:0-8548 GCF_031422975.1 Nocardioides sp.
GCGGCAATGGCGGCGGCTACTGCCGCCGCGGCCCCGGCGCGCACGGACGACCAGAGCTCCTACGTGACCCCCCTGGTCCGCAAGATGGCGACCCAGCACGGCATCGACCTGGCTGCCGTCACGGGCACCGGGGTCGGCGGCCGTATCCGCAAGCAGGACATCCTCGACGCGGCGGCCGCCATGGCGGCACCGGCTCCGGCGGCCGCACCGGCTGCTCCTGCTGCCCCGGCGGCCGGCGGCGTACCGGCCGCGGCCCCGGCTGCTGCCGGGGCGAGCGCGTCGGCGCTGCGTGGCACCACGGAGAAGGTGTCGCGACTGCGCAAGATCATCGCCGAGCGCATGGTCGGCTCGTTGCAGACGGCCGCCCAGCTCACGCAGGTGATGGAGGTCGACGTGACCAACGTCGCGCGGCTGCGCGAGAGCGCGAAGGCCGACTTCCTGGCCCGCGAGGGCGTGAAGCTGACCTATCTCCCGTTCTTCGCGAAGGCGGCCATCGACACCCTCAAGGAGCACCCGAAGCTCAACGCGGCGATCGACACCGACGCCGGCACGGTCACCTACTACGACCGCGAGAACATCGCCTTCGCCGTGGACACCGAGAAGGGCCTGCTCACACCGGTCGTCAAGGACGCAGGCGACCTGTCGATCGCCGGTCTCGCGAAGAAGATCGCGGACGTCGCCGAGCGCACCCGCACCAACAAGATCGGCCCTGACGAGCTCTCCGGCGGCACGTTCACCATCACCAATCTGGGCAGCTTCGGTGCGCTCTTCGACACCCCGATCATCAACACGCCGCAGGTGGCCATCCTCGGCCCGGGCGCCGTGGTGAAGCGCCCGGTCGTCATCGATGACCCCAACCTGGGCGAGACGATCGCGGTGCGCCACATGGTCTACCTCTCGCTGACCTACGACCACCGCCTGGTCGACGGCGCCGACGCCGGCCGCTTCCTGGCCGCGGTCAAGGCCCGCCTCGAGGGTGGACAGTTCGAAGTCTGAGACCACGACGTGGGCCCCGGTCGCTTGGGCGACCGGGGCCAACGTTTTGCCCGTGTGGTGAGGTGGAGTCATGCGCGTCGTCATCGCCGGAGGATCAGGGTTTCTCGGCACCCACCTGACCGAGCACCTGCGCGTCGGAGGCCATGAGGTCACTCACCTCGTCCGTCGGACGCCGGAGTCCAGCAACCAGTCCCGGTGGGATCCCTACGCCGACGACGTCGACCAGGCACTCATCGAGCGCTCCGACGTCGTGGTCAACCTCGCCGGCGTCAACATCGCCGGCAACCCGCACTCCTCGAAGCGCGCCGACACGGTGCTCCAGAGCCGCGTCGTGACCACCGACGTCCTCGCCCGCGCGATCGCCAAGGTCGAGCGTCCACCGGCCTTCCTCGCGGGCAACGGCATCAGTTGGTACGGCGACCACGGTGCCCAGCCGCTGACGGAGGACTCCGACAGTCGGGGCAACGCGTTCCTCACCAACGTCACCCGCGAATGGCAGGCGGCAGCCGCCCCCGCCGTCGCGGCCGGCGCCCGGGTCTGCGTCCTGCGCACGGCGCCCGTGATGGACCGCAACTCCTCGCCGCTCAAGGAGCTCCGGCGCCTGTTCAGCCTCGGGCTCGGCGCCCGGCTGGGCAACGGCGAGCAGTACTTCCCGATGATCTCGCTGCGCGACTGGGTCGGCGCGGTGTCCTACCTGGCCGAGTCCCGCGACGTCTCCGGCGCGTTCAACCTCTGCTGTCCCCAGACGCCCACCAACGGTGAGTTCACCAAGGCGCTTGCGGACGCGTTGAATCGGCCGGCGTTCCTGGTCGCGCCGTCGCCGGTGCTCAAACTGGCCGCGGGCCGGATGGCCCCCGAGGTGCTGGGGTCGGTCAACGCCCGCCCGGCGGCGCTCGAACGCGCGGGCTACGACTTCCAGGACGTCGACGTGCGCGAGGTCCTGTCCGCAGCGCTGGCCTGATCGCGCACGGCGACCATCAACCACACCCCGGACACGCGTCGCAGCGCCAGCGTCCGGGTCGTGGGCCGGTCCCGCGGCAGCGGCGTACCGCCCGCGTCGCCGGTGACCACTCCCCCGACGATCCGGTCCGTGACCCTCACCGTGAGCTCGTCGTCCCCCTCGTCGATGACCTCCAACGCCAGCACCTGGGTGGTCAGCCCCTCGACGCGCAGTCCGCGATCGACGTACGCCGCAAGCATCCGTGCGTCCGCGCGGCCGGTCCGCGAGTCGGCGACGTAGAGCTTGCGCAGCGCCGCCACGTCCCCCTCCGCCCAGGCCTGCGAGCGACGTGAGTCCCAGCCGGCGAGGACGTCGCGCGGACCCGGCGCGGGCCGCTCCCCCCGACTCTCCGCCGGGAGCGAGGACCGCTGGGAGACGAGCACCACGCCGGCTGTGGCGAGCACGGCACAGACGGTCAGGACGAGGAGATACGGGAGCAGTCGTCGCGGGTCCACGGGTCCACCGTGCCGCAGATCGGGTGCGAGCGTCGGGCGTCATCCACAGGCGTAGGCTCGCCGCATGCTCGACCACCACCTGGACTACCGGGTCGCCGGACTCGGCCCGGATGCCGTTGACTACCTCGCCGCCTGGGAGCTACAGCGCGAGGTGCACGCCGAGGTCGTGGCCGGCACCCGTGGTGGCACGGTGCTGCTGCTCGAGCACCCGCCCGTCTTCACCGCCGGCAAGCGCACCGACCCGCACGAGCGACCGCTCGACCCCGGTGGCGCGGCCGTCATCGACGTCGACCGTGGCGGCAAGATCACGTTCCACGGCCCCGGCCAGCTCGTCGGCTACCCGATCGTGAGGCTGCCCGACCACGTCAAGGTCGTCGACTACGTCCGCCGCGTGGAGGAAGCGCTCATCGCCGTCTGCAGCGACTTCGGCGTCACCACTGCGCGCATCCCCGGCCGCAGCGGCGTGTGGATGCGAGCCGACGACCGCGGCCCCGAACGCAAGCTCGCCGCCCTCGGGATCCGGGTCAGCCGGGGCGTGACCATGCACGGCTTCGCCCTCAACTGCGACGTCGACCTCGGCTGGTACGACCGCTTCGTCCCGTGCGGGATCGCCGACGCCGGGGTCACCTCGCTGAGCGCCGAGCTCGGTCGCGACGTCCCGGTGAGCGAGGTGCTCCCGGCCGTCGAGCAGCACCTGTCGACGTTTCTCTCCTGGGATCCGTACGCCGCGACGCCGGACTACGACGCGCGGCCGGAGCCAGGCAGCGCGCCCCGCATCCAGCTGGTCAGGCCAGGAGCCTGACCGGCTCACGGACGAGTCAGTCGTCGTCATCCTCCCCGTGGCCCTGGTCGTGGCCGTCGAGCTGGCTGCGGATCTCGCCGGTCGGGTACTTCGTGGTGTGCACGTTGACGTAGGTCGTGTCAGCCTCGATGGCGTCGATGAGCTCGGCCATCTCCCCGGCCAGGATGCCTTGCGGGACCGGCCCGATGACGTTGGCGGCCGTGAGCGTGCCGGTGATGGTGGCGGGCGCCGCCGGGCAGGCCTGCGTGCCGGCTGGTCCGTTGCCGAGGTTGCTGCACAGGAAGGTGCTGATCCCGCCGCTCTGGGCGGTCCCGCCGAGGTGGATATGGGCCTGGGTGACGGCGCCCTCGAGGTCGGCGTACGACAGCTCGTAGGTGAGCTTCTGGTCATCCTCGTCGACCATGAGGCGGAAGCTGCCCGTCCCCGTCGTGGACAGGGCTGCCGGGTCCTCCTCGAGGCCGGAGAGTCGTTCACGGATCGCCGGGGACCGATCGCGGTTCGCGCTCGAGGTCAGGTCCACGGCGATGGTGCGGGTCGCGTCGCCGGTGTCGCGCTGGGTCGCGACCGCGCCGCCGACGGCCACCGAGGCGACGACCACCAGGGCTGCACCACCGATCGCCGAGTGCCGCTGAAGGGGGTTCATGAGCAGGCTCCTCACGTGAGATAACAGGACCCATCCACGTTTCTCCGATGCCTTCGCACTGTCAACCCTGAAGCTGCGATGTGCCGTGAGCGAACGAGAGGCAGTCGAGTTGGGTGGTCCTTACCCCCGGCGTAGAGTGACGGCCGTGACTGCCCCCACTCCCGAAGGCCGCAAGCTCCTCCGTCTGGAGATCCGCAACTCGGAGACGCCGATCGAGCGCAAGCCGGAGTGGATCAAGACTCGGGCCAAGATGGGGCCGGAATACACCGCCCTGCAGAACCTCGTGAAGTCCGAGGGCCTGCACACCGTCTGCCAGTCCGCGGGCTGCCCCAACATCTTCGAGTGCTGGGAGGACAAGGAAGCCACCTTCCTGATCGGTGGCGACCAGTGCACCCGCCGTTGCGACTTCTGCCAGATCGACACCGGCAAGCCGCAGCCGCTCGACCGCGACGAGCCGCGCCGTGTCGCCGAGTCAGTGCAGAAGATGGGTCTGAAGTACGCCACCATCACCGGTGTCGCGCGCGACGACCTGCCTGACGGTGGTGCCTGGTTGTATGCCGAGACGGTCCGCGCGATCCACGAGCTCAACCCCGGCACGGGCGTCGAGAACCTCATCCCCGACTTCAACGGCGAGCCGCACCTGCTGCGCGAGGTCTTCGAGTCGCGCCCCGAGGTGCTGGCCCACAACGTCGAGACGGTGCCGCGGATCTTCAAGCGGATCCGTCCGGCGTTCCGCTACGAGCGCTCCCTCGACGTCATCACCCAGGCGCGCGACTTCGGCCTGGTCACCAAGTCCAACCTCATCCTCGGCATGGGCGAGACGCGCGAGGAGGTCAGCCAGGCGCTGCGCGACCTGCACGACGCCGGCTGCGAGCTGATCACGATCACCCAGTACCTCCGCCCCTCCCTGCGCCACCACCCGGTCGAGCGGTGGGTCAAGCCCTATGAGTTCGTCGAGCTCAAGGACGAGGCCGACCAGATCGGTTTCTCCGGGGCGCTGTCCGGCCCTCTGGTCCGTTCGTCCTACCGGGCCGGCCGGTTGTACCGTCAGGCCATGGACGCCCGCCAGGGCGCCCTCGCCTGATCCTCGCCCACTTCCTTAGCCAAAGGCAGCAGCATGTCGACCCCCGCCACCCCGCCCACCAAGCGGAGCCAGCAGCTCATCCAGACCTACCGGATGGCCAAGACGACCGACCGGCGCATCGGTCTCATCACCCTTGCTGCGTTCGTGCTCGGTGCGCTCGTCGGGTTCGCCGTCATCTACCTGCTGCCGGGCGACGGGCTGCTCTCGCTGATCCTCTCGATCGTCGGCGCGATCCTCGTCGGCGCGCTGGCCGCGATCATCATCTTCGGGCGCCGCGCCCAGGCCGCGGCGTTCAACCAGATGGAGGGCAAGCCCGGTGCGGCCGCCTCTGCTCTGCAGATGCTGCGCCGTGGCTGGAAGACCGACCCGGTCGTCGGGTTCACCAAGCAGCAGGACATCGTCCACCGCGTCGTGGGCCCGCCCGGCATCGTGCTCGTCGGTGAGGGCAACCCCAACCGACTCAAGACGCTGATGGCAACCGAGCGTCGCAAGCACGAGCGGGTGCTTCCCGAGACCCCGATCCACGAGGTCATCTGCGGCAACGGCGATGGCCAGGTGCCGTTGCCCAAGCTGGTCCGCCACGTCACCAAGCTCGGTCGGAACGTGAAGCCCGCAGAGATCACCGACATCCTCGCCCGGCTCAAGGCGATCGATGCCGTGCGCGGCACCGTGCCGATGCCCAAGGGCCCGATGCCGACCAGCATGAAGGGCATGCGCGGCCAGCAGCGCGGTCGCTGATCAGCCGATCGCCCGCAGGTCCGCCAGTCGCACGGTCCTCGACCGGGCGGCCATGTCGTGCAGTCCGCGCCCGTCCGGTCGGAAGACCAGTGGCGGGACCACGAGCGCGATCAGCAGGCTGCGCGCGAGCGCCGGGATCAGCTCGAGGGGCCGGTTCGACCCGTCGTTGCGGACGACGCGGAGCCGGGTCACCAGCTTGCCGAAGGAACCGCCCAGGGCCGCGGTGAAGAACGCCGACTCCACCACGAAGACCCCGGTCGTGTAGAAGCCGGCGTACGGGTCGTCGCTCCACCCGCCGGGGCCGAGCACCAGCACGACGATCAGGGTGCAGGCGGCCCAGTCGACGAGCAGCGCTCCGAACCGGCGTGCCCAGGACGCGGTGTCGATCACTGCTCAAGCCTAGGAGACGGGCTTGGCACGCTGGGGCACTGCCACCTCGACGGGAGTCCCCCAGTCGGTGAAGCCGACCTGTGCGGAGGCCGCCGGCTTCTCAGGCACCTCGTAGGCCAGCCGCACCGGCAGCGAGTCGTCGTCGACGTACAGGTCCATGGTGACGCTCGCGGGGAGCTCCATCGCGCGATACATCGAGCTCTCACCGAGCCCCTCGAACCACGTCTCGCTGTCGACGGTGAGCGTGTAGTGCTCGGTCTCCTGCCCGTCGATGTCCTCGGTGCCCTCGTCGGTCGCCTCGGAGACGGCTGACTCGAGGGCGGCAAGGTCACCGG
This sequence comes from Nocardioides sp., assembly GCF_031422975.1. Lineage (GTDB taxonomy): Bacteria > Actinomycetota > Actinomycetes > Propionibacteriales > Nocardioidaceae > Nocardioides. The sequence continues at coordinate 6,444 of NZ_JANPEO010000596.1, forward strand.
GCACGTCGATCGCCAGCAGCGTCGGGACCGGGCCGGCGTCGAAGCCGCTCTCGGGGTCGGCGATCCGCGGGTCGTCCACCTCGAGGTAGGTCCACTGGTTGCCGACGACCTCACCGCCGACGTACACCCGGCTCCCCACGCGGCGCACGTCCAACTGCTGCGCCGGGTCACCACCCGTGAGCGCGCGCAGCGTGGGCTCGTCGGCCCAGTTGGAGTCGACGGTGATGTCGGCAGGCGACTGCTTGGTGCCGAGGGTCAGGCGGACCGAGCCCTGGTCGGCGACGGCCTCGCTCATCTCTGCGAGGACGTCCGCATTGTCGTACGCGGCAGCGTCGGCGTCGGCGCCCTCTCCCCCGCTGCAGGCGGTGGTGATGAGCGCGAAGGACGTCGCGAGGGCGGCGGTGAGGAGCGGGCGGGCAAGGGCAGATCGGGGGCGACACATGCGCCCGACCCTAACGACCGCCTCCACAGGGCAACCATCTGTTACATGCACGAAACAAACGGGATACGGTCAAGAAACTGCGGCCCCCTAGGTTCGCAGTCATCCGGCGCAGCGTCGCGCCGACTTGGACGTATCACTGAAGACTTCGGCCCGCCGCCGCACGGCACGGGCCCAGGAGGATGCATGTTCAGCAACAGCGAAGAGCTGCTCAAGTACATCAAGGACGAGCGCGTCGAGATGGTCGACGTCCGCTTCTGTGACCTGCCCGGCGTGATGCAGCACTTCACGGTGCCCGTGTCGTCGTTCGACCAGTCGGTCTTCGACGACGGTCTCGGCTTCGACGGATCCTCGATCCGCGGCTTCCAGGCGATCCACGAGTCCGACATGCAGCTGTTCCCGGACCCGACCACCGCCTACCTCGACCCGTTCCGCGTCTCCAAGACGCTGGTCGTCAACTTCTTCATCCACGACCCGATCACGGGCGAGGCCTACTCCCGCGACCCGCGCAACATCGCCAAGAAGGCGATGGCCTACCTCGCCAGCACCGGCATCGGCGACAAGGCGTTCTTCGCTCCTGAGGCCGAGTTCTACGTCTTCGACAGCGTGCGGTTCGAGACCAGCCAGAACGCCGGCTACTACCACATCGACTCCGAGGCGGGCGCCTGGAACACCGGGGTCGCCGGGACGGCCGAGAACCCCAACCGCGGCTACAAGGTCAAGTACAAGGGCGGCTACTTCCCGGTGGCGCCGTACGACCACTTCGGCGAGCTGCGCGACGAGATGGTCATCGAGCTCGAGAAGTCGGGCCTGCACGTCGAACGCGCCCACCACGAGGTCGGCACCGCCGGCCAGGCTGAGATCAACTACAAGTTCGACGAGCTGCTCAAGGCAGCAGACGACGTGATGAAGTTCAAGTACATCGTCAAGAACGTCGCCTGGCGCAACAACAAGACCGCGACCTTCATGCCGAAGCCGATCTTCGGTGACAACGGTTCGGGCATGCACGTGCACCAGTCGATCTGGAACGACGGCGAGCCGCTGTTCTACGACGAGACCGGCTACGGCGGCCTGTCGGACATGGCGCGCCACTACATCGGCGGCATCCTCAAGCACGCGCCGTCGCTGCTGGCCTTCACCAACCCGACGGTCAACTCCTACCACCGCCTGGTGCCCGGCTTCGAGGCCCCGATCTCGCTGGTCTACTCCCAGCGCAACCGCTCGGCCTGCGTGCGCATCCCGATCACGGGCGCCAACCCGAAGGCCAAGCGCATCGAGTTCCGCTGCCCCGACCCGTCGGCGAACCCCTACCTCGCCTTCTCGGCGCTCCTGCTCGCCGGCATCGACGGCATCCAGAACAAGATCGAGCCGCCGGCTCCGATCGACAAGGACATCTACGAGCTGCCGCCGGACGAGATGGCCGACATCGACCAGGTCCCCACCTCGCTCGACGCGGTGCTGTCCAACCTGGAGAGGGACCACGAGTTCCTCACGGTCGGAAACGTCTTCACCCCCGACCTGATCGAGACCTGGATCGACTACCAGCGCACCCAGGAGATCCTGCCCGTGCAGCTGCGGCCGCACCCGCACGAGTTCGAGCTCTACTACGACATCTGATCCACGTCGTACGCCGAACGGCGGTCGCCCCAAGGGGGTGGCCGCCGTT
>NZ_JANPEO010000597.1:0-8653 GCF_031422975.1 Nocardioides sp.
GCCAGAGCGACACGTCGGACGCCTCAGGTCCGACGTCCGCTTCGCCGTCAGCGACGACGTCCGCGTCGGCTGGTGCCACCGCGGTCGCTGCCAACCTTCTCCAGGTGTGCGACCACGCGCAGGATGCCTTCCGCTCAGGCGGCCTGGACGATGCTGCGCAGGACGCCGCCCTCGCTGCGGAGCTGCAGGGGATGATGGATGTTGCGGAACCGGACGCCGTCCAGCTGCTGCGCCCGATGGCCGACGCTGCCGCGGCCATCGCCGTTGACGGCCGTGCCCGGGCGACGCCAGCGCTCCAGAAGACGCAGACACGGGCCTACCGTGCGCTCCGTCGAGCATGCATCAGCGCCGGCTCCCAGGCCTGGAGTTAGCGCGGGCCCTGACCTACCGAAGGCTCGGAGTCCCCCGCGCGTCGCGGTTCCTGCTCAGCTGCTGTGCGGAGAATGCGGTGGTAGTGGTCGATGTCATCAACGCCGTTGAGCCGCAGGCGGACCAGGTCGAGCATCAGGTTCGTGCGGTCCTTGTCGATTCAAAGACCACAGGACCCGCTCACCGTCGTCGTACACCACCGTGCCGGACTCAACCTTCGGCCGACAGGGAGAAGCAGGGGCACTGGCTCCCTTGTTTCACCCTGGTGAGTGTGGTTGCGTGGCGAGACCGTCCCCGCCGTCCGGCGAGGTGCCACAACGAGGTGGGATCGATGGACTCGACGTACGACTATGTGATCGTGGGAGCGGGATCGGCGGGAGCTGTGGTCGCCGCCCGGCTGAGCGAGGACCCGGATGTCCGGGTGTGCCTGCTCGAGGCTGGCGGGCCGCCGCCGCCCTCGGAGTTGGTGCCCGCCGCGGTCGCCAGCCTGCAGAACGACCCCGCGACCGACTGGATGTACAACGGCGACCCTGGTGGGGTCGGCAAGGGCCTGGTAGGCGGCCAGATGATGGTGACCCGGGGGAAGATGCTCGGCGGCTCCTCCGGCCTGAACTACATGGCGTACGTGCGGGGGCACCCGGGCGACTTCGACTCGTGGGCCGCCGGGGGTGCGGACGGCTGGTCATACGAGGAGGTCCTGCCCTATTTCCTCAAGGCCGAGGGATTCGTGAACAGCCCCGAGCTGCACGCCGACCCCGACGTGCACGGGTACAACGGCCCGGTGGGGGTGTCGGTGCGCCAGCCGATCCTGCGTGCCTCGATCCAGTTCGTTGAGGCCGCTGGCGCCGCGGGCATGAAACAGGGTGACTACAACGGTCGCGACCGCCTCAACCCCGAGGGGGTGGCCTCGCTCTTCCAGACGACGACGAAGGACGGCAGGCGAAGCTCGACCTTCCACGCCTACCTCGAGCCAGCGATGGACCGGGAGAACCTCACCGTCGTCACCGGCGCGCTCGTCGAGCGTGTCCTGCTCGAGGCGGACGGGGAGGTGGTTCGCGCCACCGGGGTGGCCTACCGCACCGAGCAGGGCACCTCCGAGAAGGTGGCCGCGGGCACCGAGGTGGTGTTGTGCGCGGGCGCCATCGGGTCGCCGCACCTGCTACTGCTCTCCGGGGTCGGCGCCCGCGAAGAGCTCACCGCCGTCGGGGTGGCCTGCGTCGTCGACCTCCCAGGCGTCGGGCGCCACCTCAAGGACCACCTGCACACACCCTTGATGTTTGCCGCCGACGGCATCGGCGAGACGATGACCGAGGTTGCGATGTCCCTCGGGCCGGACGCGTTGCGGGCCCCCGCTGGTCCGCTGCCGGCCGACCCCGCGGACGATGTCGACCTGCCCGAGCCTCTTGCCGCCGCCAAGGCCGAGGCGGAGCGCCGCATCGGCGAGTGGTTCACCACCGGCCGCGGCCTCGCCTCGTCCTCCCTCTACGACGCTGTCGCGTTCTTCTCGACCGGGCTGGGCGACGAGCACACCCACGACGGGCAGATCGGCTTCCTCGCGACCGGCTACACGCCGTCGATATGGGAGGGCGTCTTCCGTCTCCCGCCGTCTGCGTTCTTCGAGGACCCGGAGTCCTTCCTGGACCCGACGCGCGGCCAGGTGGTTGTGCTGCCCAATCCCGTGCAACCCCACTCCGAGGGTTCTGTAGCGCTGGCCAGCGCAGACCCCGCGGTCCCACCGCGGATCGAGTTCAACTACTTCGGCGACCCGCACGACGTGACGGTCATGGTCGCCGTGATGCGCAGGGCCCTCGAGGTCGCGAAGGCTTGGCCCGGCGGCGGCCTGGGTGAACCAGTCATTCCGCCGCACCTGGCGCAGGCACACGGCCACCTCGCCGGCGCCGAACTGAGCGACGCGCTGCTGGAGGACCTGGCCCGCCACTACGCGCTGACTGTCTACCACGAGACGTCGACCTGCCGGATCGGCGACGTCGTCGACCCGCGGCTGCGGGTCCATGGCGTCGAGGCCCTGCGCGTGGCCGATGCGAGTGTGATGCCGAACGTCGTCAGCGGCAACACCAACGCTGCGGCCATGATGATCGGCGAGAAGGCAGCCGAGCTGATCGCCACGGACCACGGCGTCCACCTCCACGAGGTGGTCGGCTGAGGGCACAATCGGAGCCGCCCTCATCGCGGCTTATGAGCGTGCGGTCCAGGGAACTCAAGCATCCGCCTGCCAGGTTTCAGTCGAGCGAACACCCAGGTCGTGTATCAGGTTCGCGCCTTGGGCGCTCTTAGATGGTGACTGGCGATCGCCAGCCACCATCGTGCCGGGCGTTCCGTCCGGCTTACAGAGGGGGCGCACATGGCCAAGCAACTTTCGCATGAGGACATCTCGGCTCGATTCCTCGAGTCGGGGTCTGTGAACTTCGATGCCGTGGGTGAGTTCGTTGCAAAGATGGGCCCGGAGTTGGTGACGCGCGACGAGGGCCTGCACGGGGTCATCTACGGAAGGTTCAACACGCTCGCCTGCTTCCTCCGTGCCGATGACCTGCGTCAGGTCTTCGGTGGTCTCCGCGGTGTCGCGGGACTGGCGGAGGCAGTCGATCTGCAGCGGGGGTAGCCGTGCTCCGCGTCGATCAACCGACGCCTCCAGCATCGTCGAGCCAGACCGTGACAGCCGTCGCGGTCTGGTCCGCGGCGGATCTGGAGCGACGCGTCATCGGCGCGCTGGATTTCGCGGCGGCCGTGGTTTCTGACTTCGGTGAGACGGGGTATGCCGACGCGGTGCGGCCGGCCCTCGGCTTCGGTCCGGAGAAGGTGGTGGCGGAGGCCGCAATGCTCGCCTACGTGGCGCACGACGTGAGCGCGTCAAAGGCTCTGCGCGACCGAGTCGATGCTCTGGCCCGTCGGCTCGAACCGCTGGTGCGCTCACCGCGAGCGCTCGCGGACATGGCGCTGAACCCGGACCAGGTGTTCCGGCGCACGGTGCCGCACGTGCTCCTCACCGTCCTCGGCCACCGCGACGACGCCTTCGATGACTTCGCTGGCCACCAGTGCGCACGAGTTCTCTCCCACGCGGTCGACCAGCCCGCGACCGTGCTCGCGGAGCGCCGCTGGATCACCGGGGTCTGGGGTCGTCAACTGCCCACCGTGGGAGATGCCGAGTCCGGCACCGTCCTCACGCATCCGTTCGACCTGCTCGTCGGTTCCCGAGAAGATCCCTACGGGCTCACCCACCTCCTCTTCTATCTCACGAATTTCGGGCGCGCGGCCACCGCCGAGGTCGGCCGGCATCACGACGCGATCCTGACCGATGTCGAAGCCCTGGTCATCCGATATCTCGACCACGGTGACTACGACCTCGTGGGCGAGCTGCTCATGGCGTGGCCACTTCTGCGCCAGGAGTGGTCGCCGGTGGCGGCGTTCGCATTCCGGGTGCTCGCCCACGTTGAAGACGAGGTCGGTGTCCTGCCCTGCGGCAACGTCGACTCGGAGCGCCTCGCGACGCTGGCGGGTGCCGAGCGAACGCGATACGCCCGCGCTGCGTCCTACCACACCGCTCTGGTCATGGGGTTCTTGTGCGCGGTGGGACTTCGCGGTGACTCCGCGCCTCCCGCCGTGTTGGTCGGACCGGAGTATCCAGATGACGCGTGGCAGACGTTGCGATCCATGATCGAGGATCACCGTGGCGACTGGCTGCCCGTTTTCGACCGCTGCGGCGAGGCGGAAAAGCGCACGATGGCACCGATGCTGTGCGGCCTCGTGATCACCCAAGCGCTGCGCCAACAGAACTTCGCCGCGATACACGAAGCGCTCGACGCGGCACGACGGTTCGCGTTGGCTCCGCACCCGTTGCAGACAGCCGCGACGGATCTCCTGCGGGCACTCGGCGCTGCCATGGATGTTGGTGCGCGCTACGACATCGAGACGTGAGCCGCGGCGCGAAGCCGAGTCTCTGAGCCAGCGCACAGATGGGGCCAGCAACGAGGTTGTCCTCGTACGCGACGTCCTGATGTGGCGCCGGTCCTGGATCAGGCGCAGCGCAGCTTGACGCTGACCTCGCGTGTCACTTCCCGGTGGCCGACGGCGAGTGCCTCGGCCTCGCGGTGCGGCAGAAACCCCGAATCGAGCTGGCAGTCATGGCACACGGTGACCGCCCTGGGTCCTAGGTGCACGACCTCCACGACGTGAGGGTGACAGTCATCCGCGCTGAGACCGTGCTTGTGGTCGCGTCGGTGCGCGGCAGCCGCTGTGCAGGCGGCCACTTCGGTGACTCTGGTCATCGGTTCTTGCTCCATCGTCGCCCCCCGGGTTTGCTCTCCTAGCGGCAGCCCTCGCTGTGGTGTGGACCGCCGTCAGACTCTTCGTCCATTGAAGCCCCAGGGCGCCGAGAATCCCTGGAATTGCGCTCGGCGTGGCCAATATCGGTGACCTTCTGCGATCCACGACCGCGTGCGCCTACCCATCAGGACCCCCGGGGAGCGTCACAGATCGACTGAAGGGGGTGAAGCCGATGGGCCCGGGGTAGCCAAAATGGAGTCTTCCAGCAAGAGGCGCCGAGGAATAGTCTGCAGGAGGCTGGTCGTCTGGCCGGCCCCCACGGAAGGTCGGTCGTCCCATGCTCACCGTCGAGGAATCCGTCGTCGTCAACAAGCCGCGCATTGAGGTCTGGGAGTTCATGACCGATCCGGACAACGTGCCCGTTTACTGCAGCAACATCGTGGAGTACGAGTTGGTGTCGGGAGGGAAGCTGGAGGTTGGCCGAATCTGCCGGGGCGTCGCGAAGGTGGCTGGACGCCGCCTCGAGCTGACGGACGAGATGGTGGAGGTCGAGAGAGGACGCGGCGGCAAGCTCGTATCCGAAGACGCCACGATCCCTTACACGCTCTCCCTTCACTACGAGGACGAGGGCGACGGCACCAAGGTCACCTGGCATCAGGAGATGGAATCGCTCAAGGGGTTCTTCAAGTTCGCCGACCCGATCGTCCTGAAGATGTACGCGCGTGACGTGCGCTCGAACCTCGAGAAGGTCAAGACCATCCTGGAGGCCTGAAAGGGACGTTGGTTTCGCTATCACGCGCGGACCCCGGTCGCGGCGGTATGGGCAACTGGAGTGCGGGACGTCGGAACGCGGCGGGCCTGCGAATTGCGGTAGAAGCGGCCTCTTTCCCCGGTCACTCCTGTCCGTCGGCAGGGTGGAGCCACTCGTCTGGTGCGAACTCGCCACCGAAGTCGACGCAGGCTTCGTTCTCGCATCTGCCTTGCGTCTCGAACGTACTTCCGGCGTTGCCGGAGGCGGTGAGGAAGGACGGCGTCAGAGACAGGCGTGACCATGATGTCTGGCGTCGGGCACCGGGCTTCACAAGCGTGGCCGCGCGTGTCCTGGTGGCTCCAGGGGATTTGTAACGGTCGACGTGGGTCGCTCCGAATGTCGGCCGCAGTGGTCGAACTCCCGAATCATTCCTGGACCATGCTTGCCCAAGAGCGTCTTGACTGGTGCATCATCATCACGTGCTCGAGAACTCCGGGACGGTTGGCCGTCTACTTCGGCTGAGTTTGGCTGCGGAGCCGGTGAGCGTGCCCGCCGCCAGGCGTTTCGTGGCCGATGGCCTGTCGTCGTGGGGGCGAAGTGACCTGCTGGATGACGCGACGCTGTGCGTGAGCGAGCTTGCGAGCAACGCAGCGCTTCACGCGTCAAGCACTTTCATGCACATCGGCTTGGGTCTGCACCGCGACGTGGTGCGGGTCAGCGTTGAGGACGACGGTGCTGTGCCCGCTCAGGCCGTGACGCCCCGGCCCAGCTTTCCCGACCCAGACGATCCGGTCGAGCTCGTGCTCGAGGACGAAGCAACGACCGGGCGGGGATTGGCGATAGTGTCGATTCTCGCGAGCGATTGGGGTGTGGAGACGACTCGGGGCGGCAAGCGGGTCTGGTTCGAGATCACTGGAACCGCCGGTGAGCATGGTGTCCGCCTTCCCAAGATCCATGACGACGAGGCCGTGGGGCCGTCGGAGCCGATGCTGCCCGCCGGATGGGCCCATGTTCGGTTGGCCGGCTGTCCGGTCCGGCTGAGTCTTCGACAGGACGAGCATCTGGATGAGTTGATTCGCGAACTGCAGCTCGTCGGCGCCTACCGCGCGAACCCAACGTCGCAGGCGCTTGCCTTGGAGCTACAGGAGCGCCTCAGTGGGCCGGCTCACGCTCGACACATGGGCCGTCGGATCGCACAGCGGGCGGCGGCCGAGGGTCGGGATTTCATCGATGTCGACATGGCGATGCCTCGCGAGTTCAGTGCGGAGGTGCAGAAGCTCGACATGGCCGTCAAGGCGGCGGACGTGCTGTGCGAGGAGATGCGGTTGCTCACCTTGGCGTCCTCTGGCGACCTTCGCGCGCTGAGGGCGTGGATGACTGAAGAGGTGGTGCGGCAGGCTCAGCACGGGGCGGCTCCGGTGGCGTGGGAGCACTGGTTGAGCCGCAACGCGACACCGGATTGACGTCGAAGGCTCGTGAGAGGCGATTCCCCCTCCCAAGGGTCTGCTGCGCGGAGGGGTGCATAGCGGCCTGAGTTTTGACGGTCACAGGGGGCGGTAGGACTCACCTTCAGGACTCGCCCGCATCGCGGCATGGGCGCGCGACTGTACGGACCGCCCACCGTCGGCGGTGGCGCCGTCGCACCGTCCCTTCGCGGCGGGCTCGCCGATCTCGCAGGCGATGCTGTTTGACTGTGCCTCGTGTGACGGGCTTGTTGCCCGCGTCTGAGCGGAGGGCTCCATGGGCAAATTGATCTACGCGGCCAACATCTCGCTCGACGGCTTCCTCGAGGACGAGACGGGTTCGTTCGACTGGTCCGTGCCGGACGAGGACGTGCACGCGTTCTGGAACGAGCACGAACGGCACATCGGCACGTCACTCTACGGGCGACGCATGTACGAGACGATGCGCGTGTGGGAGAGCGACGACTGGTTGACGAACGAGCCCTCGGTGGTCCGCGAGTACGCCGGGATCTGGCGTGACGCCGACAAGGTCGTCTACTCCACCTCACTCACCGACGTGTCGACCGCGCGCACCAGGATCGAGCAGCACTTCGAGCCCGAGGCGGTACGAGCGCTCAAGGAGACCTCAGGCTTGGACCTCAGCATCGGAGGCGCGGGGATCGCAGCCGCGGCCTTCCGACACGGCCTGGTCGACGAGCTCGTGCTGCTGCTGTGCCCGGTCCTCGTCGGCGCCGGCAAGCCAGCGCTGCCTCAAGGCGTACGACTCGACCTTGTGCTGCTGGACCACCGACGATTCGACAACGGCGTGGTGTACGTCCGCCACGCGGTCCGCCACCCCGCCTGACACTTGCGCCGGATCGCGGCAGATGAGTGCGCCGTAGCAAGTAGCCTGCGCGAGTGTCAGAGACCCTCGCTCGCGCGTTCCCGCTGAGCCTCCAGCCGTCGCTTGCTGGCGCGCTGGACTGTCTACCTCAGACCGCGTACCTACCCCACGGGTCAATCGCCAGCAGCAACTCGCGTGACTGGTCTCCGATTACCGTCCAAGGCGACCGGGTGGTGATCCCCCACCGCATCTACAACCCCGTCCCGGCGCCTGATCTTGTCGAGAGGGGCTCCGAGGCGGGGGTGGCGATTGACTGTCTGTACACCCGACACAGCGACGGCTTCGTCCGGCAGACGGCTCTTCGGCGCGTGCTGGCTTCGACCGACCATCCCTGGACCGTGCCCTTCGTCTTGCAACTCCTGGGTGAGTACGTCATCGAGATATGCGACGACATCGAACTCTTCGCTGAGACTCAACTCGCCACACGTCCCGGCTGGGCCACGCAGTTCCGCTCCTTCGCGGACGAGAACCCGGACTTCATAGTCTTGACCCGGCAGCGGGCGACGAGTTACTGGGAGTGCTACTACCGCGGCCCACATCTCTACCGGGTCACCTACCCCGGTCTCCGCGCTCTCGCCCTGCTGGTTGACGGTCCGTCCGACTAACCGCTCATCGGCTGCTTGTTCCATTGACCCAGGACCGGTGCCTGGCGAGGCTCGGTCCAGGCGCCCGGGTCGTCGCTCTCATTTCGGCTGCCCACGCTGGTCGTGTGGCTCTCATTTGGCCTGCGTGACCCGGGCGTCGCTAGGGCCAGGGAGAGGCTCAAGAGCGCCTCTGTGTGTCAAGCGGCCTGAAGTTGGAGCCGTTCGTGGTCGGCCAGGACACGACGGTAGACGGCGTTGGTGATGCGTCGTTTCAGGCTGCGGCGGGCTTCCTTGACGGTCTTGTGTTCGGCGATCTTTCGTC
>NZ_JANPEO010000598.1:0-3730 GCF_031422975.1 Nocardioides sp.
CTCATCCCCTTCGTGGTCGCGCCGGCCGCGGTCGCGCTGATCTTCGGCAACGTCTTCGGTGACCGCTACGGCCTGGTCAACGAGGCGTTGCAGGGCATCGGCCTCGAGCCGATCAGGTGGCACGTCGACACCCTGGCCAGCCACCTGGCGATCGCCTCGATGGTCAACTGGCGCTGGACCGGCTACAACGCGCTGATCTTCCTGGCGGCCATGCAGGCGGTGCCGCGCGAGCTCTACGAGTCGGCGGCCCTCGACGGCGCCGGGAGGGTCCGGCAGTTCCGCTCGATCACGCTCCCGCTGATCCGCCCCACCCTGCTCTTCGTCGTCATCACCTCGACGATCGGCGGGCTCCAGATCTTCGCCGAGCCCCGGCTCTTCGACACCCAGGGCCTCGGCGGCTCCGACCGGCAGTACCAGACGCTCACGATGTATCTCTGGGAGCTGGGTTGGCGGGTGCGCGACCTGGGCATGGCCTCGGCCGTCGCATGGCTGCTGTTCCTGATCATCATCGTCTTCGCCGTGCTCAACCTCGCGGTCAGTCGTCGCGTCCACATGCTCGGCGGACGCCGATGAACCGCCGCCCCGGCTTCCTCGTCTATGGCCTGCTGGCCGCCTTCGTGCTCGGCTCGTCGGCGCCCCTCTACTGGTCGTTCCTCGTCGGCTCGCACAGCCGCGACGTGCTCACCAAGCGGGTGCCACCGCTGCTGCCGGGCGGCCACTTCTTCGAGAACGCGCAGCGGGCCTTCGAGGCCGTGCCGTTCTGGAAGGCGCTGGGCAACAGCCTGCTCGTCTCCACGACGGTCGCCACGTCCGTGGTGTTCTTCTCGACCCTGGCCGGCTATGCGTTCGCCAAGCTCGCGTTCAAGGGTCGAACGCCCCTGTTGGTCTTCGTCGTCGCCACCCTGGCGGTGCCCACCCAGCTCGGGGTGATCCCGCTCTTCATCGTGATGGCCAAGCTCGGCTGGGTCGGCTCCATGTGGGCGCTGATCGTGCCCGGGATGGTCACGGCATGGGGGGTCTTCTTCATGCGCCAGTACCTCGTCGACGCCGTGCCCGACGAGTTGATCGAGGCCGCGCGCGTCGACGGCTGCTCGATGCTGCGCACCTTCTGGACGGTGGCCGTCCCGGCCGCCCGACCGGCCGCCGCGATCCTGTGGCTGTTCACGTTCATGGCGACGTGGACCGACTTCTTCTGGCCGCTGATTGTGCTGCCGGCCAGCAACCCCACCGTCCAGATCGCCCTGCAGCAGCTGCAGAGCGGCTACTACGTCGACTACAGCCTCGTGCTCGCCGGCGCCGCGATCTCCACGGTCCCGCTGCTGGTCCTCTTCGCCCTGACCGGCCGCCAACTGGTCGCCGGCATCATGCAAGGAGCCGTCAAGGGATGACCATCCAGCGCACCGTCACGACGACAACGCCGAGCCTCGACGAGGTGACCAGGTTCCCGCCCGACTTCGTCTGGGGCGCCGCCACCGCGTCATACCAGATCGAGGGAGCCGTGGCCGAGGACGGCCGCACGCCGTCGATCTGGGACACCTTCTCGCACACACCGGGCGCGGTCCTCAACGCGGACACCGGCGACGTCGCGTGCGAGCACTATCGCCGGATGCCCGAGGACGTCGCGCTGATGCGGGAGCTCCGGATCGCGTCCTACCGCTTCTCCGTGGCCTGGCCGCGCGTGCGCCCGAACGGCGGGCCGGTCAACAGGGCGGGTCTCGCGTTCTACGACCGGCTCGTCGACGAGCTGCTCAGTCAGGGGATCGCGCCTTGGCTGACGCTCTACCACTGGGACCTCCCGCAGGCGCTCGAGGATGCGGGCGGGTGGACCAACCGCGACACGGCCCACCGCTTCGCCGACTACTCCCTGTCCGTCTACGACGCGCTCGGCGACCGGGTGCCCACGTGGACGACCCTCAACGAGCCCTTCTGTTCCTCGCTCCTGGGGTACGCCGCGGGCCACCACGCCCCCGGGCGGCAGGAGGGCGTCGCCGGTCTCGTCTCGGCGCACCACCTGCTGCTGGGTCACGGCCTCGTGGTCGATGAGCTGCGTCGCCGTGCGGACGCGAACGGCGACGACATCCGACTCGGGCTCAGCCTCAACCTCACCGTGCCTGACCCGCACGACCCCGAGGACCCGGTCGACCGGGATGCCGCCCGGCGCGTCGACGGGCTGCACAACCGGCTGTTCCTCGACCCGATCTTCCGCGGCAGCTACCCCGAGGACGTGCTGGTCGACACCGCCCATCTCGCATGGCAGACCGGCCACTGGCACGAGGTCGTGCGCGACGGCGACCTCGCGCTGATCTCCACGCCCATCGACGTTCTGGGCGTGAACTACTACCACGGCAACGCTGTCTCGGGTCATCCGCACACAGACGTCGTCGGCGTCGGCAGCGACCAACCCGACCGGGTCGCGCTGTCGCCGTGGGTCGGCTCCGAGCACGTCACGTTCCCCAGTCGCGGGCTGCCTGTCACCGCCATGGGTTGGGAGGTGCAGCCCGAGGGCCTGCACCGTCTGCTGGTCCGGCTGCACGAGGACTATCCGCGGCTGCCGATCTTCCTCACCGAGACCGGTGCGGCGTACGCCGATGAGCCCCGCCCCGACGGTGCGGTGCACGATCCCGAGCGGATCGAGTTCCTCGACGACTACCTCCGCGCCGTGCACCGAGCGATCGACGACGGTGTGGACGTACGCGGCTTCTACCAGTGGTCGTTCATGGACAACTTCGAGTGGGCCTACGGCTACGCCAAGCGTTTCGGGCTCGTCCACGTCGACTACGAGACGCAAGCGCGGACCCCGAAGTCGAGTGCGCTCTGGTATGCCGAGGTGTCGACGCAGGGAGGTCTGCCCGCGACCGGCCCAGCCACGTGGCTACCGTGACCCACGTGGACGGGACGAAGAAGGACGCGAGGCCGGGGACGCCCACCCTCGACGAGGTCGCCAGGGTTGCCGGGGTCTCCCGCGCCACTGCCTCGCGCGCCATCAACGGCGGCCAGCGCGTCAGTGCCCGCGCGCAGTCCTCGGTGGACGCCGCAGTGAGCTCGCTCGGCTATGTCCCCAACCCCGCAGCGCGCAGCCTCGTCACGCGTCGCACGGACTCGATCGCGGTGGTCGTGCCCGAGCCCGACGACCGGGTCTTCTCCGATCCGTTCTTCGCCGGCACCCTGCGCGGCGTGACCCGCGTGCTCGGGGAGCGCGACATCCAGCTCGTGCTGCTGCTCGCGCGTCCCGGCGCGTCGACGGCGCGCACCCTGCGCTACCTCACCAACCGGCATGTCGACGGTGCACTGGTCGTCTCCCACCACCGCGACGACGGCCTGGCAGAGCACATGGCCCGGCTCGACCTGCCCTGCGTCTTCGGCGGCCGGCCCTGGGCCGCGAGCGACCGGGTGGCGTATGTCGACGTCGACAACACTGCAGGCGAGCGGCTGGCCACCGAGGTGGATGCACTGGCGTCGGCGAAGACCACACTGTTCCGCATTCGCTTTGCCCTGCATGTGCTGGCGCGCCGCGCCGAGGAGCGCCTGCTGTTCGACTACCAGCGCGAGCTGGCGCGCATTCTCGGTTACCGTGACAAACACGCCGACAATCTCGGTGTCGAGCAATGCATGCAGGAGTACTACCGAGCTGCACGCTGTATTGCCGGCACCAACGAGGAACTGCTTGCCCGCTGCAGTGAAATGCTGGCGCCGTCGGTTGCCGTTGGACAGAAACTCGGCGGCGGTTTTG
>NZ_JANPEO010000599.1:0-3986 GCF_031422975.1 Nocardioides sp.
GTCGCCGGCGCGACGGGCACCGGCAAGACCAAGACCCTGCAGTTGCTCGCCGAACAGCTCAGCGCCAATGGTGTGCCGGTGTTCGCGGCCGACATCAAGGGCGACCTGTCCGGTCTCAGTGTCCCGGGTGCGGGTGGCGAGAAGATCGAGGCCCGTGCCCTGTCGGTCGGCCAGCAGTGGACCGCGACCGGCTTCCCGACCGAGTTCTACGCGCTGGGTGGCCAGGGCATCGGCGTACCCCTGCGAGTGACGATGACGTCGTTCGGACCGATGCTCCTGAGCAAGGTGCTCGGCCTCAACGACACCCAGGAGTCGAGCCTGGGGCTCGTCTTCCACTACGCCGACCAGGCCGGCCTGCCCCTGCTCGACCTCGCTGACCTGCGGGCCGTGGTGCAGTTCCTCACCAGCGACGAGGGCAAGGCCGATCTCAAGGGTCTCGGCGGCCTCTCGAGCGCCACCGCAGGCGTCATCCTGCGTGAGCTGATCTCCTTCCAGAGCCAGGGAGCCGACGCGTTCTTCGGTGAGCCGGAGTTCGAGTCGAGCGAGTTCCTCAAGGTGTCGGCCGACGGCATGGGCGTGATCAGCCTGATCGAGCTGCCCAACCTGCAGGACCGGCCCGCGCTGTTCTCCACCTTCCTGATGTGGCTCCTGGCCGACCTCTTCCACGACCTGCCCGAGGTCGGTGACATCGACCGCCCCAAGCTGGTGTTCTTCTTCGACGAGGCGCACCTGCTGTTCAACGACGCCTCCGACGCCTTCCTCGACCAGATCGCCCAGACCGTGCGATTGATCCGGTCCAAGGGAGTCGGTGTCTTCTTCGTGACCCAGAGCCCCACCGACGTGCCCGACGACGTGCTCGCCCAGCTCGGCTCGCGCATCCAGCACCAGCTGCGCGCCCACACGCCCAACGACGCCAAGGCGCTCAAGCAGACGGTCAACACCTACCCCAACTCGGCCTACGACGACCTGGGCGAGGTGATCACCAGCCTCGGCATCGGTGAGGCGGTCGTGACCGTGATGAACGAGCGCGGCGCGCCGACCCCGGTTGCCTGGACCCGCCTGCGAGCGCCCGAGTCGTTGATGGGGATGGCCGACGCCACCGCCATGCAGGCGGCCGTCAAGGCCAGCCCGCTCTTCGCGAAGTACAGCGAGGTCGTCGACCGCGACTCCGCGCGCGAGAAGCTCGCCGTACGCATCGAGGAGGGCGCCCGCAAGGCGGCCGAGGACGTCAAGGTCAAGGAGATGGCCCGCGAGCAGAAGACCGAACGCGTCACCAGACAGGCAAAGAAGGACGACGACGGCATCGTCATGGACGTCGTGAAGTCCGGCGCCTTCAAGGACTTCATGCGCACGGCTGCGCGCGAGGTCGCGCGAGGCATGTTCAAGTCCGGCCGCCGATGACGCACCAGGACGACCTACGACTCCTGCTGGACCTCGAGGAGATCCGCCGGCTGAAGTACGCCTACTTCCGGTGCGTCGACACCAAGGACTGGGACGGTGTGAGCGCCTGCTTCGTGCCCGAGGCGACGGCGTCCTACCCCGCTCAGCGGTGCGCCGATCGGGAGGCGATCCTCGCGTTCCTCACCGCCTCGCTGGTGCCTGACCTGGTGACCATGCACCACGGCCACCACCCGGAGATCAGCGTCGACGGCGACGAGGCGAGGGGCACCTGGTACCTCCACGACCGGGTCTACGCACCCGCGCACGACTTCGCGCTCGAGGGTGCCGCACTCTACGAGGACCGATACGTCCGCTCGCCCGAGGGTTGGCGGATGGTGCACACCGGCTACGAGCGGATCTTTGAGGCGACGACGACCACTGCGGGGCTCACGGTCGAGCAGGGCCCCCGCTCGCGTGGCGAGCGCCCCGGCGCAACGTGATGGGCAGCCGGGCCTCGTAGACACGCGGACACAAGTACGGCCGCGGTCTCCTCGCCACGCTCAACGAGTCGGCGGCCGTCGACCAATGTCCGCGTGTCTACGCGGTGTGGCCTGATCTGGCGCCCGCCTTGTCTGGACCAGTGTCATCTGGCAAGTTGTCTTGTACACAAGACATCTAGCCGGAGGAGCACCCCATGCCCGAGATCACTGCCAACGACGTCGCCCTGCACTACACCGACACCGGAGGTGACGGACGGCCCGTGGTGCTGATCCACGGCTGGCCGCTGAGCGGAGCGGCCTGGTCCGAGCAGGTGCCCGCGCTCAGCGACGCCGGATATCGGGTCCTCACCTACGACCGCCGCGGCTTCGGCGACTCCGCCAAGCCCGAGGGCGGCTACGACTACGACACCTTCGCCGCCGACCTCGCCGGCCTGCTCGACGGGCTCGGCCTCACCGACGCCAGCCTGGTCGGCTTCTCGATGGGCGGTGGCGAGATCGCGCGCTATATCGGCCAGCACGGCACCGGCCGGCTCCACTCGGCGGTCTTCGCCGGTGCGGTGCCGCCGTACCTCCTCAAGACCGACGACAACCCCGACGGCGGCCTCGAGGACTCCGACGTGCAGGGCATGGAGGAGGGTGCCCGCACCGACCGGGTCAACTTCCTCGACGGCTTCACGACCAACTTCTTCACCGCCGGCGACGACCTCAAGGTCACCGAGGAGCAGCGCCAGGAGGCGATCGCCCTCCAGCAGCCGGCGCGCGACGAGGCCCTCGTCGGGTGCATCGACGCCTTCGCCCGCACGGACTTCCGCGACGACCTCACCAAGGTCGACATCCCGACGCTGGTCATCCACGGTGACGCCGACGCGATCGTCCCCTTCGAGGTGTCCGGCAGGCGCACCGCCGAGGCGATCCCCGGCAGCACCCTGGTGGTCGTGCCGGGCGCGCCCCACGGCTTCAACGTGAGCCACGCGGGCGAGTTCAACAAGGCGCTGCTGGAGTTCCTGGCCCGCTGAGGTCGTTGGGTCGCGAAGCAGGGCGGCAGCCCCGGTTCACATCGTCGGGTCGGTCCACGCCAGCTGAGCGACCTCGATGCCCTTGTCGCGGGTGACGACGCGGGCCCGGCCCGGTGGCGCCGGCTGCGGCCGGAGGTTGCCGATCAGGGCACCCTCGTCGCGCGGACCGGAGAGCAGCACCCCGGGCATGGCGAGGTCGCGCATCGACTGGAGGACGGGTTCGTACGACGCCCGCGACGCACCACCGACACGGCGGGCCACGATGATGTGCAGGCCGGTGTCGCGGGCCTGCGCCATCAGCGGCTGCAGCGCCTGCACCGGCGAGGACTGCTGGGTCGCGACGAGGTCGTAGTCGTCGACGACGACGAACACCTCGGCGCCGGTCCACCATGACCGGTTGCGCAGCTGCTCCGGCGTGACGTCAGGCCCCGGGATCCGGCTCTCGAGATAGGCCGCGATGTCCTTCAGCGTCGGGGTGGCCTGGGTGGCCGAGGTCAGGTAGTTCAGCAGGTACTCGTCGGAGACCTCACCGAGCAACGACCGCCGGTAGTCGACGACGACGATCTGCGCCTCCTTCGGTGTGCGCGTGCGCATGATCTCCCGCACGTAGGTGCGCAGCAGGGCGCTCTTGCCCGACTGGCCGTCGCCGTAGATCAGCAGGTGCGGCTCGGCGGTCACGTCGATCGCGACCGGCGCAAGCTCCTTCTCGTTGATGCCGATCAGGATGCGCTTGTCGTCGATCCTGCGGCGAACGGCGTCCTCGCGGATCCTGTCCAGGCTGATCAGCTCGGGCAGCAGGCGCAGCTTGGGTCCGGGGGTGCCCTGCCACGCTGCGTTCGCGCGGTCGATGAGGTCGTCGACACCCTCACCCAGGGTGGCCGAGTCGCCGTCGCCGTCGACGCGGGGCAGGGCGCCGAGGAAGTGCAGCTTGCTGGGGACGAGGCCTCGGCCGGGTCGGCCGGTCGGCACCAGCGCGGCGACCTTGCGGTCGATCTCGGAGTCGACGGGGTCGCCGAGTCGCAGCTCGAGCTTGGAGCCGAAGACGTCACGCATCGCCGCCCGGAAGTCCGCCCACCGGGTGGACGCCGCG
>NZ_JANPEO010000600.1:0-2783 GCF_031422975.1 Nocardioides sp.
GGGGGAGTAGGGCTTGGTGACGTAGTCGTCGGCGCCGAGCTCGAGGCCGACCACCTTGTCGACCTCGTCGTCCTTGGCGCTGACCATGATCACCGGGACCGACGACGTCGCCCGGATCTGGCGGCACACCTCGGTGCCGGGAATGCCGGGCAGCATCAGGTCGAGCAGCACGATGTCGGCTCCGTTGCGCTCGAACTCCGCGATGGCGGCGTTGCCGTCGGCGGCGATCGCCACCTCGTAGCCCTCCTTGCGGAGCATGTAGGCGAGCGCGTCGCTGTAGCTCTCTTCGTCCTCGACGACGAGTACCCGGGTCACCGGCGTACCTCCTGCTGTTGTGTGTCGACGCCCTGTGCGGCGTCGCGGGTGGTGGCTCGTGGGGGTTCGGTTCCGGGCGTACGGCGCGGGGGCGCGATCATCGGCACCGGCTCCGTCGGCCCGATGCTGTGCGGGTGCGGGTTCAGGGGGAGCGTCAGCGTGAAGGTCGACCCCTGTCCCTCCACGGACCAGACACTGACGTCGCCGCCGTGGGTGGCCGCGACGTGCTTCACGATCGAGAGCCCGAGCCCGGTGCCGCCGGTGGAGCGGTGCCGGGCCGGGTCGACGCGGTAGAACCGCTCGAAGATCCGGTCGATCTCCCGGGCGGGGATGCCGATGCCCTGGTCGACGACCGAGATCTGAGCGGTGTCGCCGAGTGACTTGGTGCTGACCAGCACGCGCGATCCCGCGTCGGAGTAGGCCACCGCGTTGGCGACCAGGTTGCTCACCGCGGCACTGATCTGGTCGAGGGAACCGAACACCTCGAGCTCGTGGTCCCCAGTGGTCACGAGGGTGATGTTCCGGGCGCCCGCGTCGATCGTGCTGGTGTCGACGGCCGCGGCGACCACGTCGTCGAGGGAGACGGGGACCGGCGCCTCGAGCGGGTCGTCGCCCTGGAGCCGCGAGAGCTCGATGATCTGTTGGACCAGCTTGGTCAGCCGGTCGCTCTCGGTGAGCATCCGCGAGGCGAACCGCTCCACGGCCTCGGGGTCGTCGGCCGCAGCGGTCACGGCCTCGGCGAGCAACCGGATCGCGCCGACCGGCGTCTTCAGCTCGTGGCTGACGTTGGCGACGAAGTCGCGGCGTACGGACTCGACCCGACGCTCGCGGGTGCGGTCCTCCACCAGGGCCAGCACCAGCCGCGATCCCAGCGGCGCGACGCGAGCGATCACGGTGCGGGCGCTGGCGTTGTCGGTGCCGAGATGCAGCTCCGTCTCGCGGATCTGGCCGTCGCGGCGTACCTGTCGGATCAAGGCGATCAGGTCTGCGACGAGGACCTCGTGGCCGCGGACCAGCCCGAGCGCGTAGGCCGGGGCGGAGGCCTTGAGGACGTGGTCGTCAGGGTCGACGACGACGGCACTGGACCGGAGCACGGAGAGCACCGCGGCCACTCCCGGCGGCACGAGGGGCTCGTCCACGCGGGGCAGGCGGGACTGCTGGCGGTCACTGACGTGCCAGGCGAGTACGCCGCCGCCGGCGACGATCGCACCGATGACGGCCGCCAGCGCTGCCTGCGTCGTCGGATCCACGCCATGATCGTACGCATCGTAGGACGTCGCAAACGCCCAGCCGGCGCCGAGCACGCAGTGTTCACGCCTCGTTCACCTCAGACGGCGCGGGCTTGTCGGGCCCGCGCTTAGGCTGCACCCATGCGTGAAGTCTTCCATGACCAGCTCGACGCCATCTTCATCGACCTCGCCACCATGTGCGGTCAGGTGGAGACCGCTGTGAACCGCGCGACCGCGGCCCTCCTGACCGGCGATGCCGCGATCGCCGAGGAGGTGATCAGCGCCGACCAGGCCATCGACGCCAACCGGGAACGGGTGGAGGACAACGCGTTCGCGCTGCTCTCGCTCCAGCAGCCGGTCGCCGGCGACCTGCGCGTGGTCGTCTCCGCGCTGCGGATGGTCAGCGAGCTCGAGCGGATGGGCGACCTCTCGGTCCACGTCGCCAAGATCGCGCGCCTGCGGGTGCCCAACATCGCCGTACCCGACTCGATCCGCGACACCATGGTCAAGATGGCCGAGGTCGCCGAGGACATGGTGCGTCGGGTCAAGGCGATCATCGCCGACCGCGACGTCGAGGCCGCGATCGCGCTCGGTCGCGACGACGAGATCATGGACCAGCTCCGCCGCAAGAGCTTCATCGAGCTGTTGGGTGACGACTGGGCGCACGGGGTCGAGGCAGCCGTCGACATCGCCCTGCTCGGTCGCTACTACGAGCGCATCGCCGACCACGCGGTCTCCGTCGCCAACCGCGTGATCTTCGTGGTCACCGGCGAGCAGATCTCGCGCCGCGAGGACTGAGCTCGCGCCCCGCTGCGCGACACCCGAACTCCGTGGCCCTCTCCGGGCTGGCTGTATCTGACGTGAAGGTCAGCGACCCTGGTTGGCCACGGCCGCAGCGGCTGCCGCAGCGGCCTCGGGGTCGAGGTACTCCCCGCCGGGCACGGTCGGCGTGAGCGACTCGTCGAGGCGGTAGACCAGCGGCATGCCGGTGGGGATGTTGAGCCCGGCGATGTCCGCGTCCGAGATGCCGTCGAGGTGCTTGACGAGCGCGCGCAGCGAGTTGCCGTGCGCGGCGACGAGCACGGTCTGGCCCGACTGCAGGTCGGGGACGATCGAGTCCTCCCAGTAGGGGAGGAAGCGGGCGATGACGTCCTTGAGGCACTCGGTGCGCGGCATGTCGGCGCCGAGGTCGGCGTAACGCGGGTCGCCGGCCTGGGAGAACTCGCTGTCGTCGTCGAT
>NZ_JANPEO010000601.1:0-1657 GCF_031422975.1 Nocardioides sp.
GAGTACGCAGGACGTCGCTGGCACACCACGCCGCAGGCGGTGGCTCGCGATGCCGAGCGCGTCGAGTGGCTCGAGACGTGTCGTGGCTATCAGATCGACGAGTTCGACCACACGAACCTTTTCGGTCCCGGGCAGGATGCAGATGCGCGACTCCGAGCGGGCTACCAGCGAGCGCGGGACACCTTCGCCGTACGCCGCCGGCGGTTCGTGTACTGATGTCAAGGTCCTTCGCGCCGACTCGGGCGCCAAGTTGGGCCGACTCGGTGGCGGATTTGCGCCGACTCGGGGGAGAAACTTGACATTTCGTGAAGTCATCGGCGTGGCGAGTGGAAATTACAACGTTGTAGTTACTCACGAACGCTAGCGAACCAGAGTGACTGGTGTGATTGTTGCTTCCTGTGTGACCTTCCCCGCGCACTGGAGTAGACAAATATGAGTCCTGTTCAAGCCCGTTTCATCACCGCCTGCCAGCAGTTGCTGGCCCTCGGTGTGGTCCTTGCTGTCCTCACTCCGGCGGCAGGTGTGCTGTCCCTCGACATCGTGGGCGCCCACCCGGCGCCGACCGGGGCTCCGGCGCTGACGGGCGCGCTGGCCTCGGCCACCGTGCCGACAGCGGCGGTGGAGTCCGAGGTCACCGAGGTCCCCCTCACCACGCGGACCGGCAACGCCCGTTCGCTCGCGGGCTCGACGCTGATGCGCGGCTCGATCTCTGCCACCCACGTCACCAGCCGCCCGCAGGCCATCACCGGCTACGGCGCCGTCGGTGTCACCTGGGCGCACGGCGAACAGATCAGCGAGGACGGCATCGAGGTCCTCGTCCGCACGCAGCGCGATGGCGCGTGGAGCGACTGGACCACGATCGCCTACCACGACGACCACGGCCCCGACGCCGACAGCGCAGAGGCAGCCCGTGCCCGCCCCGGCACCGACCCGCTGATCATCGGCGACGTCGACGAGGTCCAGGTCAAGGCCGCCGTCGACGGCAAGGACGCCACGACGCTGCCCGCCGACCTGAAGCTGGCCGTCGTGGAGCCCGGCACCGCCGAGGACACCGAGACCGAGACCCCGGCCGAGAACCCCGGACAGGGCGAGACGTCCTACGACGACGCGTTCAAGGAGCGTGGCGAGGGCGCCATGGCGCTGCAGGCGGCCCGGACCACGCCCGCGATGCCGACGATCTACAGCCGGGCCCAGTGGGGTGCCGACGAGTCGATCCGCAACAAGTCGTCCCTGCGCTACGGCACGGTCAGCGCGGGCTTCGTGCACCACACCGTCAACGCCAACGACTACACCGAGGCGCAGGTGCCGGGCATCATGCGCAGCATCTACGCCTACCACGTGAAGTCGCGCGGCTGGAGCGACATCGGCTACAACTTCCTGGTCGACCGGTTCGGTCGCATCTGGGAGGGCCGCTACGGCGGCGTCGACAAGAACGTCGTCGGCGCGCACACCCTCGGCTACAACGACTACTCGTTCGCGATGTCGGCGATCGGCAACTTCGACGTCGTCGAACCGTCCGACGTGATGCTGCGGGCGTACGGCTCGCTGTTCGCCTGGAAGCTCGCCCTCAACGGCGTCAACCCCGCCTCGACCGCCCAGCAGGTCGGCAGGTCCACGTTCGCGGCGATCAACGGTCACCGCGACGCCGGCAGCACGG
>NZ_JANPEO010000602.1:0-1964 GCF_031422975.1 Nocardioides sp.
TCCCCGACGGCGTCTCCGGCATCACCAAGGCCGACGGGGTCGCCACCAATGCGCCCGCGTTCGAGGGCACCATCACGGTCATCTTCGCCGGGCAGAGCGTCGAGGTGCCCGTGATCGCCGTGGACGAGCTCGTTTACGCAGTCCTGCCGTTCAGCGACGGTAAATACCAGGACATCGACCCGGGTGAGTACGGCGCCCCGGATCCCGCCACCCTGATCAACGCCGACACCGGCTTCTCCTCGCTGCTCGGCGTCACGGCCGACCTCCAGGAGGGCGAGACCGTCCGTGGTGGCGCGGACAACACCGAGGTCCTCACCACCTTCACCGGCACGGTGCCGGGCGCCGCGATGAAGAAGGTGATCCCGAGCTCCTCGGGTGACACGTTCGACGCCGAATACCTCGTCTCTGACGACGGCGAGCTCCGGCAGGCCGTGCTGACCGGGGTCTTCTACCCCAAGAGCACCGAGATGACCTACACCGTCGACTTCGCCGACTACGGCACGAGCAAGGACATCGTCGCCCCGTGAGTGCGGTGACCGGGTCGGCTCCGACTCGGGCGCTCCTGAGCCTCGCGGCCGTCGCTGTGGCCTTCGCTGCTGCCGACACCTATGTCGTCGTGCTGGCGTTGCCCGACATGATGAGCAGCGTCGGCGTCCCGATCGACCAGCTGCAGCGCGCCGCACCCATCATCTCCGGCTTCTTGTTGGGGTACGTCGCGATGCTGCCGCTCATCGGGAGGATCGCCGACCTCCGCGGCCGCGTGCCGGTGCTGGTCTTCTCGCTGGCGCTCTTCGCCTTCGGGTCGCTCGTCACGGCGCTGGCCTACGACATGCCCTCGATGGTGACCGGGCGCTTCCTCCAGGGTGTGGGCGGCGGCGGCCTGGTGCCGGCCACGCTGGCCCTGGTCGCCGACCTCTACCCCAAGGACCGGCGTGGGGTGCCGCTCGGCATCGTCTCGGCGGTCCAGGAGATCGGCTCGGTCATCGGGCCGCTCTTCGGCGCGCTCGTGCTGGCCTTCGCCGACTGGCGGGTGATCTTCCTGATCAACCTGACGGTCGGCCTCGTCCTGGCCGCGGCCCTGCGATCACTCAGTCGGGCTGACACGCCGCTGGTCGAGCAGCGAGCGCCGGCGAGCGCGGCGACACGTCGCCCGGTCCCCGACCTCCCGGGGGCCCTGCTGCTCCTCACCACCCTGGTCGCCGGGGCGCTCGTCTTCGTCCGGCCCGCCGCCCTGTTGCGCGACCTCGCGTGGGGCCAGCTCTTCATCCCCTACACCGACTCTGGCCGCTGGCTCACCCCGATCGGCCTGGTCGCGATGGTGGCGGCGCTCCTGCTCCTGGCACGCTGCTGGCTGGCGCCACGCCCGCTGTTCGACGTCCGCCGCTGGGGGGCCAGCCTGGTCGAGGCCGACCTCGTCGGCGCCCTGCTCCTCGCGACCGCGCTGGCCGGCGTGATCCTCGCGTTCGCGACCGCCGACCCGAAGATCCAGGTCTTCTCCGACCGGGGATGGTGGTTCCTGCTGGGCTCCGCGATGGCGTCGGTGCTGTTCGTGGTGCACCTGCGCCGGGCCGCCGCGCCGCTCGTGCCGCGCGGTGCGCTGCGGCGTACCCCCGCCTGGGGTGCCCTCCTGGTCAGCTTCTTCATCGGCTCGGCACTCATCGCAGCCCTCATCGACATCCCGCTGTTCGCCCGCACGACGGTCTACCCCGACTCCCAGCTGGCGGCGGCGCTGGTGCTCGTGCGCTTCCTGGTCGCGCTGCCCGTCGGGGCGATCATCGGCGGCTACCTCATCCGCAGGTTCTCCCCCGGCGTCATCACCGCCGCCGGGATGCTGCTGGCTGCGGCGGGCTTCGTGCTGATGGCGCAGTGGGGACTGACCACCGTCGAGGAACCCATCGCCAACCTCGGTCTGGTCACCGGCGGTCTCGGCTTCGGCCTCGCGCTGGCCCCCGTCAACGCGGCGC
>NZ_JANPEO010000603.1:0-5383 GCF_031422975.1 Nocardioides sp.
CACTGCCTCGATCACCGTGTGCATGTCGTAGGGCTGGTTGGCGCCGTCGGGAATCAGCGCGTCAAGGGCCGTGTCGAGGTCGCTGACCGTCAGGTCGGCGACCTCGTCGAACGCGCCCCCGAGGAGAACGGGCTCGTCGAGGTTGTTCTGCGGGAGGTAGGACAGCAGCGCCTTCGTGTACTCGATGGCGTCCTCCTCGTCGGAGGCCATGTAGTGCGAGTTGCCCGACTTGGTGTTGTGGGTGCGGGCGCCGCCGAGCTCCTCCATCGTCACGTCCTCGCCGGTGACGGTCTTGATCACGTCGGGACCGGTGATGAACATGGCGGAGGTCTGGTCCACCATGATCGTGAAGTCGGTGACCGCGGGGGAGTAGACGTGGCCGCCGGCGCAGTTGCCCATGATCAGGCTGATCTGCGGGATGACCCCCGAGGCGTGCACGTTGCGCCGGAAGATCTCGCCGTAGAGGCCGAGCGAGACGACGCCCTCCTGGATGCGGGCCCCGGCGCCCTCGTTGATGCCGATGATGGGGCAACCGGTCTTGATGGCGAGGTCCATCACCTTGGTGATCTTCTCGCCGTAGACCTCGCCGAGCGAGCCACCGAAGACCGTGAAGTCCTGCGAGAAGACGCAGACCTGACGGCCGTCGACCGTGCCGTAGCCGGTGACCACGCCGTCGCCGTACGGGCGCCGCTTCTCCAGCCCGAAGGCCACGGAGCGGTGCCGCGCCAGCTCGTCGAGCTCGACGAACGAGCCCTCGTCGAAGAGCATGTCGATGCGCTCGCGGGCGGTGCCCCGACCCTTCGCATGCTGCTTCTCGATCGCCTTCGCCGACCCGGCGTGCACAGCCTCGTCGAGACGTCGCTCAAGGTCGGCGAGCTTGCCCGCGGTCGTGTGGATGTCGACGTCCTGGGGGACGTCCGTGCCCTCGCCGGGCTGCACCTGTGCACTCACTCCAGTGGCCTCCTGTTGTCTGCTGCGTCAATGTAGTGCCATGACTTCCGTGCCTGCACCGCACCCAGCACTCGATCCGGCCCGACTCGCCACGCCCCAGGGCTGGCGAGTCGAGATCATCGAGACCACGCTGTCGACCAACGCCCTGGTCGCCGAGCGCGCCCGCGCGGGCGAGGAGGCGGGACTCGTGGTGGTGACCGAGCACCAGACCGCAGGCCGGGGCCGGCTCGACCGGGTGTGGGAGACCCCGGCGCGAGCAGCGCTGACGTTCTCCGTGCTGCTCCGCCCCGACGCGCCCTCGCACGACTGGCCGTGGCTGCCGCTGCTGGCCGGCTATGCGGTGCAGGCGGCGCTGGCCGACCGGCTGCCGGACATCGCGCTGAAGTGGCCCAACGACATCATGGTCGAGGAGCGCAAGATCGCCGGGATCCTGGTCGAGCGCATCGACACCCCCCAGGGGCCGGCCGCCGTCGTGGGAGTCGGGATCAACGTCTCGCAGACCCTCGAGGAGCTCCCCGTGGCGCTGGCAACGTCCGTGGAGCTCGAGACCGGCGAGCCGGTCGACCGCACCGGTCTGCTCGGACAGGTGCTCGGCTCACTGCACGGACTGCAGGGGCTGCTCCTGGATCCGGAGGCGCTGCGCACGGCGTACGCCGACGTGTGCTCGACGATCGGCCGCGTCGTCGACGTCCATCTGCCCGCCGACGAGGTGCGCCGCGGAGAAGCCCTCGACGTCGACGCTCGTGGCGCCCTCGTCGTGAGCTCGGCCGACGCGACGTTCACCGTCGGAGCCGGCGATGTGATTCACGTCCGCCCGCAGCAGTGACATGATCTGGGCGTGGCCTACCCGACGAAGCTCCTCAACGACGGTGAGCATGTCGTCGTCTCCACCCGCACGCACCCCAAGGCGCTGATCGGCCCTGCGCTGATCCTGCTGCTCGCGGTGGCCGCCGTCGGGTTCGTGTGGACCTTGAGCGACTCGACAGCCTTCGGCGTCGTGGCCGGAGCAGTCGCCGCCGGCATCGTGCTGTGGTGGGTGGTGCGGCCGTTCATCGACTGGCTCACCACGAGCTACACGTTCACCAACCGCCGCTTCATCAAACGCTCGGGGCTGATCGCGAAGGAGGGCCGCACGATCCCGCTCAACCGGATCAGCGGGGTCGACTTCGAGATCGGTGTGATCGACCGGATGTTCGGCTGCGGCACCCTGATCGTGTCCGACGCGAGCACCAACGGACGCGTGCTGCTCGACGACATCCCCCGCGTGGAGCAGGTGCAGCTGCAGGTCGCCGATGAGCTCCACACGCTGGCCAGCGGCGACCGAGCCGACGATGGCACGTGAGGGTCGGCGTCCCGCCTCGGAGAAGTCCGACAACGCTGCCGGGGATCCGCTGACCGTGCCCGAACGACTTGACCTGGCGGTGCTCGGTCAGCCGCCGACCATGAGCGCTGCCGAGGTCGCCGCCGAGACCGGGGTGACGATCGACCAGGCCCGGCGACTGTGGCGAGCTCTCGGCTTCCCCGAGATGGGACACGAACGCGCGTTCAGCACGGCCGACGTCGAGGCGGTCTCGGCCCTCATGTCGATCATCGACTCCGGCGCCGTGGACTTCGACATGGCCGTCAACCTCACCCGCGGCGCGGGCCAGACGATGGCCCGGCTCGCCGACTGGGAGGTCTCGACCCTCGCCGACCGGGTCGAGGAGCTCGAGGCCGGCGACGAGGCGACGGGCTCGCGGGTCGGCTCGGCGCTGCGTCTCATCGAGGAGCTCAGCGGGCCGTTCGAGCAGATGCTGATCTATGCCTGGCGCCGCCACCTCGCCGCTGCGGTGGCTCGGATGGAGGCCATGGGCGCCGCTCATGAGGACCTGCACACGGTCGACGTCACGGTGGGATTCGCCGACCTGGTCTCCTTCACGGCGCTGTCCAACCAGCTGGACCGCGAGCAGATCGGTGACCTCGTCGAGAAGTTCGAGACGCGGTGCCAAGACGTCGTCTCCATGCACGGCGGTCGGATCATCAAGAGTCTTGGCGACTCGGTGCTCTTCGTGCTCAACGAGGCCGTCCCCGCCGTCGAGGTCGCGGAGGGGATCATCCAGGTGATCGGCCGCGACCCACGGATGCCGGACGTGCGCATCGGGCTGGCCTCGGGCCCGGTCGTGCCCCGGCTCGGCGACATCTTCGGCCCGCCGGTCAACCTTGCGTCCCGACTGACGGCGGTCGCGCGCCGCAATCGGCTGATCGTCGACCAGGACACGGCCGACCTGCTTCCCGCGGAGGACTTCGAGTCCCGCCGCCTCCCGGCCCGTCCCGTGCGCGGCTTCGGGTTGGTCGAGCCGGTCGCCCTACGCCGTCGCTGACTCTCCGCGCACCCACCCGCCGTGGGATCCCCCGGTGTAGACCAGTGGTTGCACTTTGGCCGAACGGCCATCACGTCGCGCCACCCGTTCCTAGGTTGTGCGAGTGCTGTCGGCCCAGGACGTGGTGTTGGACCCGCACGCGCGCAGAGTGTGGCGCGGGGATCGAGAGGTTCAGCTCTCGCGCAAGGAATTCGATCTCCTCCACGCGCTCATGCGCCGAGCGGGCAGCGTGGTGACCCGTGCCGAGCTCATGCTCGAGGTCTGGAACACGAACTTCTGGTCGTCCTCCAAGACGATCGACGTGCATCTGGGGTGGCTGCGCCGCAAGCTCGGCGACGACCCGCGCTCTCCCGAGCTGATCACCACGGTGCGCGGCGTGGGGCTCCGTTTCGAGGGTGGCAGCAGTGCCCTGAGGTCTGCCACGCAGCCGCTGCCCTAGGGTTCAGTGCGTGTCAGAGCGAGCACCCACTCTTGCCGTGATCGGTGGCGGCCAGCTCGCCCGGATGATGGCCCAGCCCGCGATCGCGTTGGGACTCCCGCTGCGACTCCTCGCCGAGGCCTCCGGAGTGTCCGCCGCACAGGTCATCCCCGACCATGTCGTGGGCGACTACACCGACCTGGCCACGCTGCGCTCGGTCACGGCAGGGTGCCCGGTCGTCACCTTCGACCACGAGCACGTCCCGACCGCCCACCTGCACGCGCTCGAGGCCGACGGCATCGCCGTCCGCCCCGGACCGGACGCCCTCGTGCACGCCCAGGACAAGGCCGTCATGCGCGCTCGGCTCGCCGAGCTCGACGTGCCGTGCCCGCGCAACGCGGTGGTCGCGACCACCGCCGACGTCGAGGCGTTCGGGCTGCCCTGCGTGCTCAAGACGACCCGGGGCGGCTACGACGGCAAGGGCGTCTGGGTCGTCCACGACCTCGCGGACGCCGCCCCGGCCTTCGAAGCGGCCGCCGTGGCCGGTGTCCAGATCCTGGCCGAGGAACTCGTGGACTTCCGTCGCGAGCTGTCCGCCCTGGTGGCTCGCTCGCCCTCGGGCCAGGCCGCGGCCTACCCGGTGGTCGCCTCCACCCAGCTCGGCGGCGTCTGTCACGAGGTCATCGCCCCGGCGCCGGATCTCGCGCCCTCCCTGGCCGGCGAGGCGCAGCAGATCGCCTTGCGCATTGCCGGTGCGCTCGACGTCACGGGCATCCTCGCCGTCGAGCTCTTCGAGACGACCGACGGCCGGATCCTGGTCAACGAGCTGGCGATGCGCCCCCACAACACCGGTCACTGGACCCAGGACGGCGCCGTGACGTCCCAGTTCGAGAACCATCTCCGCGCCGTCATGGACCTCCCGCTGGGTTCGCCCGCCCCCCGGGCTCGCTGGACGGTGATGGTCAACATCCTGGGCGGACCCACCGACACCGGCCGGCTCTACGACGGCTTCCCACATGCGATGGCCCGCGACCCGCACCTGCGGGTCCACCTCTACGGCAAGGACCTGCGACCGGGTCGCAAGGTGGGACACGTGAACGCCTACGGCGACGACCTCGATGATTGCCTGGAGCGCGCGCGGCATGCGGCCGCGTGGTTCCGCGGAGACCTAGGAGAGACCAGTGAGTGAATCACCACGCGTCGGCATCGTGATGGGCTCGGACTCCGACTGGCCTGTGATGAAGGCCGCCGGGGAGGCGCTCGCCGAGTTCGACGTGTCCTTCGAGGCAGACGTCGTCTCCGCGCACCGGATGCCCGACGAGATGCTGGCCTACGGACGTGGGGCGGCCGCGCGGGGCATCTCGGTCATCATCGCCGGCGCCGGGGGTGCCGCCCATCTGCCCGGCATGCTCGCCGCCGTGACGCCGCTCCCGGTCATCGGGGTCCCGGTCCCGCTCAAGCATCTCGACGGGATGGACTCGCTGCTCTCGATCGGGCAGATGCCCGCGGGCGTCCCGGTCGCCACCGTGTCGATCGGCAACGGTCGCAACGCCGGCCTGCTCGCCGTACGCATCCTCGCGGCGACCGACGCCGGCCTGCGGGAGAAGATGGTGTCGTTCCAGGCTGACCTCAAGGAGTCGGCCACCGCCAGGGG